>JBNJEB010000035.1:0-13069 GCA_051745425.1 Bacillota bacterium | reverse complement strand
TGAGGTCAGTCTGGATGATGCAGGAGAAATTATGGCTATTGATATAGTTGAGCATAGTGAGACAGATGATATAGCAGATCCTGCTTTAGAAGAGATACCTGCGGCTATTATTGAGAGTCAGAGTACAGATGTAGATGCTGTTTCTGAAGCAACAGTAACAAGTGAGGCAATCATGGAAGCAGTAGCAGCTGCATTAGATAAAGAAGAAAATGAATCTGCTGAAGAGGATGCTGAATCTGAAGATGAAGAAGCTGAACCAGAAGCTAATTATGAAGATGGAACCTATACAGCAACTGGCGAAGGTTATAATGACGAGATTGAAATAGAGGTTGAGATTGCTGATGAGAAAATAGATTCTATTGAAATCTTAAATCATGATGAGACTGAAGACATTGCTGAGCCTGCCTTTGAAGATTTGATAGAGGCAGCAAAGTTGGAACAGTCCTCTGAGATTGATGCAGTTTCTGGAGCGACAGGCAGCAGTGAAGGATTTATAGAGGCTCTCGAAGAAGTGTTAAATAATGCTATTAAATAATAATGAAAGGCGGGATTATTAGATGCCTAAATTTGAAAATATATTTGAGCAGGTAGTTTTATTAGGCCTGCTCCCCATTTTGGGAGGAAGCAGAAATTTAAAATCAGCAATTGTGGTAACGGTAGTCTTAGTTTTAATTTCATTGATTTCAAGATTAGTTTCTAGAATGATTAGATTTGAGGCATTAGGTGATGCAAATTGGGTTATTTATTCAGCATTTGGATTATCATTTAGTTATATAGCTTATCTTTTAGTTGCTTTTCTATATCCAAATGTCTATCAATATACAGGGTTATATATACTGTTAATTGGGGTGACGCCTCTTACTTATTATGCTAGTAAAGAAGGAGTTTCTTTAGCGCAATTCTGGAAAAGAGCAAATGTATTCTTTATAACAATATTTATTGTTGCTTTCTTTAGAGAACTTATTGGTTTTGGATCTATTTTAGGATATGAATTATATGAAGTTGGTTTTGCTCCTTTAAGTTCTTTTGGAGGTTCTGCCGGTGGATTTATAATTTTAGGTTCTCTCTGGATTGTATTTAGATTTTTAATTAGCCTGGATAAAGTTGATGCAGAGTTATTTGCTTTAGAAGGAGGCGATAATAATGAATGAAACATTTGGTTTATTTCTTGAGAATATTTTACCGGTCAATATGGTATTAATATATTCTCTAGGGGTTTTAGTCTCCCTTCTAGAAACAGATAGAGTAAGACCCTCATTAATAAAAGGCGTGAAATTTGCATTTGCAATATTATTTGCTGGAATATTTGGCTGGATTATTGTAGATTCTATAGGTATCGAACTTGAATTTTTAGCAGCCTGGGTTTTTTTCCTGGTTTCCCTGGGGGTTATAATAGTTCTCCAATATCTCGGAGAACTTAAAGGGAAGTTTTATGGATTACCTAAGTTATTATTGTTTTTGCCTACCTTGGTTGGCTTTCAATGGTTAATACTAGAAAGAAATTTGGTTTTTAGTGAGATGATGGTTACAGTATTTGCAAATGGTTTAGGTTTTTATGTTGCTTTTGTCTTAATTGCTACAATAAAAGAACAAATGAGAATTTCTGAAGCAAGCGATATATTTAAGTTGGCTCCGGCTATTTTAATTGGATTAGGAATAGCTGCTATGGGAGTTTCTGGATTTTCATTCTTATATTAAATGAGGGGAAATAAATGGAGAGAATACTGCTTTCATTAAGAAGAAATATTAAAGTTATAAGTAGTTATCTCCAGAGAAGGATAAGATTAAGATGGGCTGTTGCTTTGATAATATTCTGGATTATTTTAATAGAAGGTTTTGACTGGCAACAGCTCATTGTTGGAATAGTTTTATCTTTTTTGATAACTACCTACTGGGGACACTTTATGCTAAGTGATATACAGGCATTTATAATAACTAGGAAGAATATTTTAAAGTTAGTTCATTATTTTTATAAGTTTGTATTAGAAATGGTAGTGGCTAATATCGAAGTGGCTAAAATTGTTTTATCTCCTAAAATGCCTATTGAACCAACATTTATATGCATTAAATTAAGACCTGAAAAAAAATTAAGTAGAGTTCTTTATGCTAATACTATTACATTAACACCTGGTACAATAAGTGTCTATCTGGTAGATGATGAACTTGTGGTTCATGCGTTAACAAGTGATGCTGCACATAATGTTTCAGGTTGGTATATGGAAGATTTAATGTGTGAAATTGAAAACAAAGGGGTTGATAATTATTAATTCTAATATATTAATTTTAGCTTCCATTCTTTTAGGTATATTAATATTGCTCTCTTTTATTAGAGGCATTATTGGCCCTTCATCATTGGATAGAATAATTGTAATAAATGTTATTGGCACTAAAACTGTTGCAATAATGGTTTTATTTGCTTTTGTCTTTTCTGAACTTTATTTTGTTGATATAGCATTAGTTTATGCCCTTATTAGTTTTATAGCTAGCATTTCAGTTTCTAAATATCTTGAAAAAGGTAGTATTTCATAATAATGAAAATGGTGATTAAAAAATGATTGTTATTGAAATTATTGCATATATTTCAATTTTCATAGGTGTTTTCTTTTTTGGAGTAGGTACTGTTGGTCTGTTAAGAATGCCAGATATCTATACGAGAATGCATGCTAGTACAAAATGTGATACACTGGGCATAAGTTTAGTGATGTTTGGTTTAATGTTATTAAATGGTTTATCAATTTTTTCATTAAAATTATTTGTTTTAGTTTTGTTTATCTGGATCACCAATCCAACTGCTGCTCATGCAATTGCCATGGCTGCTTTTGAAACCAGGGAAATATCTGATGATACCATTCCCTACAGTAGGGAGGATGATAGTTTTGATTAATTTATTTCATTTTATATTGATTTTGACTCTTATCGTTGTAGTTGTTTCAGTTGCTAGAATAAAGGATTTATTAAGTGCTGTAATATTATTTGCTGTTTATAATCTTATTATGTCTTTATTATGGCAACAGATGAGAGCTCCTGATGTATCAATTACAGAAGCAGCTTTAGGAGCTGGAGTAACAACTGTTTTACTTGTTGCAGCTATTAGTAAAACAGGGAGGCTTGAAAAATGAAGCATTTAATTGCAATTATTTTATTAGTAGTTTTAGGTTTTGGAATATATTCTGTAGTAATTGATATGCCTACATTTGGTGATCCTGAGAATCCAGGCAATAGAATATCTCAAGAAGAAATAGTTAATAAAGCGGTAGAAGAAACAGGATCTCAGAATGTAGTTTCATCTATTATTACTGATTATAGAGCTTTTGATACTTTGCTAGAGACAACAGTATTATTTGCTGCAATAGCTGGAATTTTTGCAACATTGATTAATAATAATAGAGATTCCGGAGATGTTAATGATGAGATTTAGAGATACAATTGTCAGTATAATTACTAGATTTATGTTGCCGTTTATAA
This sequence comes from Bacillota bacterium, assembly GCA_051745425.1. GTDB lineage: Bacteria > Bacillota > Halanaerobiia > Halanaerobiales > Halarsenatibacteraceae > Halonatronomonas. Next base: position 9,604 of record JBNJEB010000035.1, on the reverse strand, counting down.
CTTTATTTGGATTGTACCTTATAATCCATGTTCACCTGTCACCAGGAGGCGGTTTTTCTGGTGGAACTGTTGTTGGGGCAGGCTTTGTTCTATTATCGTTAAGTTATGGGATTTCTATGCAATCAAGAAAGTTTTCCCACAGAACTTCTACATTGATTGAAAGTGGGGGAGCTTTGATTTACATTATATTAGGAGTAGTTTCTTTCCTTTATGGACAACCATTTTTAACTAATCTGGCTATATTTCCTGCAGGAGAACCTGGTCGTTTATTTAGTGCTGGTTTTATTGTTTTGATAAATTTAGCAATCGGTTTTAAAGTTGCAAGTACAATAATAGCTTTATTTGATAGTCTTGGTGGTGAGGAACTCCATTGATTAATGCAATTTTTCATCCAAATTTATATTACTTTGCTTCTATTGTCTTATTTTTAATTGGCTTTTATATTTTATTGACACATCCGAATCTGATAAAAAAAGTAATTGGCTTAAATGTAATGGATAGTGCTATCTTTTTCTTTTTTGTAACAGTTGGTTTTGTTTCAGAAGGGAATTCTCCGATAGTTGAAGCTGGTGAAGAGGCTTTAACAGTAAATCCAGTCCCAAGTGGATTAATGCTTACTGGAATTGTTGTATCTGTAAGTGTAACAGCTTTTGCTCTTGCTATAATTATTAAACTATATGAGCATTATGGTACAATAAATGTTGAAGAGATATATGTTGTTAGGAGTGAAAAGGAATGTTAGGAGTCCACCCTGGGATATTAATTGTATTAATTTTACTGATTTCTGCTTTTATTAGTCCGGTATTGGATCAATTTAAATTCAAAAGATTTTCTTTATTTGCTATTATAATTTCAGGAATTATTTTTATACTTTCAATATTATTTATGGTTAGAGTAAATTCAGTAGGAATTGAGTATTATAAATTTGGTGGCTGGTCGCCTGTTAAAGGAATTGAGTTTGTTTTTGGAAATTTAGAAGCATTAATGCTATTATTAGTTTCAGGAATGTTTTTAATTGTTTATATCTATAATCAAAAGAAAATAAGAGCTGAAATTAATCTCCGTTTAAGAGGTTGGTATTTTACTCTTGCTTTTTTATTACAGGCTTCTTTAAATGGCATGATTTTAACTAATGATTTATTTAATATGTTTGTATTTATTGAAATTTCTGCAATAACTACTGTCGCCATTATTTCTATTAACGAAAATAAAGATACAATTTTTGCAAGTATCAAATACTTATTTCTAACAACTGTAGGCTCTTCTTCAATTTTGTTTTCAATAGGATTAATATATTTAATAACAGGTTATTTGAATATGGACTTAGCAGGAGCAGAATTAATTGAAATGTCTACAATGTATCCGGCTGCAACAGGTATGGCTATGTTATTTATGTTTTTTGGTTTAGCTATGAAATCAGCTTTATTTCCTTTACATATATGGTTGCCTGATGCTTATTCTTCTGCCCCAATAATTTCGACTGTTATTATGGCAGGAATTGTTGGCAAAGCATATATAATTGCTTTTATTAAAGTTTTTTATAAAGTTTTACCTCTAAATTTTTTCGAGCTAACTAATCTATCTGAAATAACTATATTTTTGGCTGGAATGGCAATTATAATAGGCTCATTATTTGCTATTGGTCAAACTAAAATTAAGCGAATGCTTGCATATTCAAGTGTTGCCCAGATTGGCTATATATTTTTAGGTCTGGCTTTAGCAACAGAGAGTAGTCTAGTCGGGGGCATCTTACATATCATCAACCATTCTATTAATAAATCACTTTTATTTTTAACAGTTGGTGTTATTATAATGTATGCAGGAATAGATAAAATTGAAGAATTTAGTGGAGTTGGTAAGAGATATCCATTTACAATGCTTTTATTTGCCCTTGCTTCTTTAGCCATGGTCGGTATTCCGCCATTAAATGGTTTTATGAGCAAATGGAATATAATAATGGGAACTTTAGAAGCTGAAAAACCGGCATATCTGGTAATAATATTATTGAGTTCTTTATTAAATGGTGTGTATTATTTACCGATAATTATTCAGGCATTTTTTGGTGGCGATGATGATTCTGGTTATAAATGGGAGTTTAAAAGATTGGGATATAAAATTATATTACCTATGTTAACATTAGCTATATTAATTCTACTAATCGGAATATTCCCTTCTTATCCATTAAACTATATAAATGAGATAGTTATTAATTTAATGAATTAATATTTATTTATTAGAAAGCACAGAGGAGGCAGCTTTAATGGGATTCGGATTTACAGCTGAAAGTTTACTTTTAATTACATTACTCATACCTTTTATTGCTACTATCTTTATTTATATTTTTAGAGATGAAGAAGATTTAAGGAGTAATTTTTTAATTGGAGTTACATTTTTAGTTTTTATATTAACTTTAATTATTATTTATTTAAGTAGTGATACTGGTTATTTCAGTTATCAAGTTTCAAATGTTATGGAACAGGGAATTTATTTAGCTGTTACAAGATTTGATTCGATATTTGCATTATTGATAACAGGAATATGGTTTCTTGCCACAGTATATGCCAAAAAATATATGGCTGGAGAAAGATTTCAAAATCGTTTTTATGTAGGCTGGTTATTTACTTTAGGCGGCACTTTAGGGACTATTTTTAGCGGAGATCTTTTTACATTATTTGTTTTTTTTGAAATAATGTCTATAACATCATATATTCTAATAGTTCATAATCAGGATCAAGAGGCTTTAGCGGCTGCTAAAAAATATTTATATATGTCAATAGTTGGTGGCTTAGCAATTTTAATGGGAGTATTCCTGGTTTATAATCAGGCAGGAACTATGGTTTTTACTGAAATTGCCGAAAATATAGACCTATCAGGCCAGATGGGATATATTATTGGTTTTGCCTTGCTTATGGGTTTTGGGGTTAAAGCCGGTATGTTCCCTGTACATATCTGGTTACCTGCAGCTCATCCAGTGGCTCCAACCCCGGCAAGTGCTTTATTATCAGGTATTATGATTAAAACAGGTATTTATGGAATTATAGTTACATTTAATTATATAATCTCACCTGCTATATCAGCCAATCAACATTTATTAGAATTTTTTGGTCAATTGATAATCGTCCTTGGCTCAATAACCATGTTTTTAGGTGCTTTTTTAGCTGTTTTTCAAAAGAATATGAAAACAATTCTGGCATATAGTAGTGTAAGTCAGATGGGCTTTATATTAACCGGGATAGGCTCTGCAGCTTATTTAGGTTTAGCCGGTAGTATTGGCGTTGAGTCGGCAATGTATCATGTAATAAGTCATGCGTTATTTAAAAGTAGTTTATTTATGATTGTTGGTTATATATATTTAAAGACCCATGATTTAGATATATATAATTATGGCGGTTTATGGAAAAAGATGCCTATTACAATGATAGCCTTTATAATAGGGATGTTTGGAATAATTGGATTTCCTGGTTTTAATGGTTTTATAAGTAAAAATTTATTGCATGAGGCTGTTTATAAAGCATATAAATTAAATTATAATTCGATTATTCATTATGCTGAAGTAGTTTTTACAATCACAAGCTCTATTACAGTTCTTTACTTTTTGAAATTATTTTATTATTTATTTTTAGGTAGTGAGTCTAAATCCAGCAAAAAAATAAAAAGTAATGATTTTTCTTTGCTTGGGATTTTACCCTTTAGTTTAATAGCGATCTTTGTATTTTTAACTGGAGTTTTTCCAGAATTTATATATAAGAACTTCATAATATTATCAGGTCCTGGCTTTAATTATTCTGGTGGCATAGATATTCTGGAGATTAATTTATATACAATGTATTTTATTTCATCTTCATTTAAAGCTATAGGGATTGGAATAATTTCATTTATAATATTTAAGTTTTTTAGTATCTATAAAATTAAAATACCAGAATGGTTAAGTTTGGAGTTTATAATTTTCAGGCCAATTTATAAATCCTTAATATTCCTTAGTGAATCATTTTTATGGTTATTTGATCAAAAAGTTAATGATTTTCAGGTTGGTGCACCTAAATTTTTATTTAAAATTAGTGAATCTTTTTTATGGTTATTTGATAAAAAGGTTAATGATTTTCAAGTTAATAGTCCGAAATTTTTATATAAAATTAGTGAGTCATTTTTATGGTTATTTGACAAAAAAATTACTGATGTACAAATAAGTACTCCAAATATTTTATATAAAATTAGTGACTGGTTTAATAATAAATTTGATAAAGATCAGCAAGAAGATGAGGAGGATCTTATCGAAATTAAAAGTAATCCTCAGGAACCAATCTGGCTTACTATTTTAAAGAAGTTTTACTTGCAGTTTGCAAAAATAAATATAATTTTAGGTTTTTCAAAAAAACAGAGTTCGAAAAATAGAATTAAAGAGGCCAAAAAAACAATTGCCAGTATTGAAACCTTTGATGATTTGACCTGTTATTTATATACTGGAAAGTATGAAGGAGTTTTTTGGGACATTAAAAATTTAGATTTTGACCTATATATAGCCCTGTTTATTTTAGTTGTTTTAATGTTCTTTTTAAATACAGGGGTTTAAAATGTATTTTAAGGTAGAGCTTGAAGTGTTTTGTATATAATATAGCCATATTTTCTTAATTATTATATATAATCGGTTTAATTTAAAGATAGTTGTTAAAATAAAGAGGAATTAAGTGATCTATGTAGAAATTTAATTAGTAGTGAGTCAGTTATTCAAGAGCTATTTTGAAAATAAAAGATATTTTATTATTTTAGATTAAGGGGTTGATTATTTTGAGAGAAGTCTGGAATATATTATCACTGGGTGGTCCAACAGCTTTACCCTTATTAATTGCATCTATTTTTAGTCTTGCTGTTATAATTGAGAAAACATTATTTTTTGCAAGTTATAAAGGTAGTAATACCAGGTTAATAAAAAAAGTTGAGATGTTATTAGAAGAAGGAGACACAATGGCAGCATTAAATCAGTTGAAAGGTAAACGAGGTCCTGCAGTCAAAATGTTATCAACAGCAGTAAAACATTATTCTGAAGACCCAGAAAGAATCAGAGAATTATTACAAATAGTAGGAGAAAATGAAATCAAAAAAATGGAAAGACATTTACCAATATTAGATGTAGTGGCTATGGTTTCGCCTTTATTAGGGCTTTTAGGTACTGTTTTAGGGATAATTAGCAGCTTTAATATCCTGGGGACAACTGCTGGTGTCGGTAATCCTGCTCAGATTAGTGGGGGAATTGCAGCTGCATTAATAAGTACTGCTGTTGGATTAATTATTGCAATTCCAACTGCAATTTTTTATTCATATTTTTCTAATATAGTGGAAAGAAAAGCCCACAGGTTAAATCAGAGTATGGTTGAAATTATGGATATTATTAATAATAATGATGATGGTCGCTATAAAACCAGGAGGGAAAGAAATGTTCAAACCTACTCTAAGTAAAAAGAGTTCTATAAATATTCTTCCTCTTATAGACGTTATCTTTTTTCTGCTGGTCTTCTTTATGTTATTTACTTCATTTAGGACTACTCCTGAGGGATTAGAAATGCAATTACCAACAGCAGAAACTGTTACTGAACAATCTCAGGAAAATATAGTGGTTGATATAAGCGAAGATGGTCAATTTTATTTAGAAGGAGAACAATTATCTGTAGAAAACTTAACTGCGAGAATTTCTGAATTATATGAAGAGAATTCAAATCGAGTAACAATAATAAATGCAGATCAAGATACAAGATATCAACATGTCATTACTGTTATGGATAGTTTACGATCTGCAGGTTTTTATGATTTAGCACTTGCCGCAGAAAGTGATTCTTAATATCCGGTCTTAAAATAAAATTTGTAATCCGGAGTGGTTAGTATGAATTTTAACAATGATAAAAAAGATAGATTATATATTTTTATTACGATTTCTTTAATAGCACATTTATTAATCTTTTATTTAGTTCCCTGGGGGGGTTTAAGCGGCAGTCTGGCAAGTGATGGTTCTGATCAGAGAGACTTTGATTTTATTCAGGTTGTAGATTTTCAGCCAATGCCTGATGAGCCTGAAATAGCTGAGGAACCAGATCCTGAACCAGAACCAGATCCTGAACCTGAGCCAGAGCCAGAACCAGAAGAAACTGAAGAAGACTCTGAGCCTGAGCAAGAAGAGGAAACTGATGAGGCTCAAGAAGAACAGGAAGATGTAGCAGAAGTTTCTGAAGAAGAGCAGGAAAATGAACCTGAAGAAGAAACAGAACCAGAGCCAGAGCCTGAACCAGAACCAGAGCCTGAAGAACAATCAGAGCCTGAGGAGGAGTCAGAACCTGAATCAGAAGAAGTTATAACAGCAGAAGAATCTGAAACAGAAATTGAAGAGACTGAACCAGAACCTGAGCCAGAGCCAGAACCAGAGCCAGAAGAAACTGCAGAAGAATCTGAACCTGAACAAGAAGAGGAAGATGCAGCAGAAGCTTCTGAAGATGATTCGGAAACTACTGAAAATTCAGAAACTCAAGCTGAAGAATCTCCTCCAGCGCCAGGTGAACTGATTCAACAATCTCCATTACCAATTTACCCCAAGGATCTTGTTGGAGGTTCTGAAACTGGCAGGGTATTAGTTGAGGCTAATATTTCTGAAGATGGAGAAGTCCAATCAGTATCAGTAATTGAGAGCTCAGGAATTGATAGTATGGATAGAAATGCCCAATCAACAGTTGAAAGAGGTTGGTCATTTAGATCTTATAATAGATCATATATCATGGAAATTGAAGTTGTTTTTGATGTTGATGAAAGAGATAATCCAGTTATTGAAGTAGATTTATTAGATTTAAGATTTGACTAACTCTTTGGAAAGAGGTGCCTCTTTATATGATAGAAAAAACTAATCTTTTTGTTAAATTAATCTCAATATTATTGTTATTTTTTTTATTAGCAAGTCCAACTTTAGCCCAGGATGAGATTGATCTTACAGAAAGAGAAGACGAACATGGGAATTTAAGATTGGAAAATGAATACATTTCAATTGTAGTTAATCAATCAGAAAACGCCATGGGGAGGTTTGCAGTTGAAACAACTGGTGGTGACCCTGCTCGAGATGACGATAAAAATAAACCAATGATTTATGGTAGACCTCAACCCTGGCCCTCATACACTACTGTAAGAATAGATGGTGAAAACTATGTCTTTGGCGGGGAGACAGAAAGAAGAGCCGGACAGGGGGCGAATTATGGTGAAGTAATAGAAAAACCTCAAATAATTGGTGATTCTATTATAACTACTTTTGAGCTAGGTGGTTTAGAAGTTGAGCAGAGTTTAATGTTTGAAAGAAGTACAACGACTGGTCTTTATGATTCAGCTAGAATTGAATATAATATGACCAATATTACTGATGAAACTAAATCAGTTGGCTTAAGAATAATGCTTGATACCATGTTAGGTGAAAATGATGGTGCTCCATTTAGAATACAGGATCAGGCAATTACAACTGATACAATGTTTGAAGGAGATGAGATCCCTAATTTTTATCAATCCTTTGACAGTTTAACAGATCCTCAGGTTACATCTCAGGGGACTTTTATTGGAGAATCTGTTAATACTCCTGATCAGGTATATATGTCTGATTGGGGAAGTTTAGCTGATAGTGCCTGGGATTTCAACTTTAATCCTGGCGAAGAGTTTGTGAGAGAGGGAGAATTTGAGATAGATAGTGCCCTGGCTATGTACTGGGACCCAGTTGAAGTTGAACCTGAAGAGACATTAACATATTCAACAAATTATGGTTTAGCAGGCATCTCAATGGTGCCAGGGTTATTGTCTTTAGGGGTTACTTCTCCATCTGAGTTTGCTTTTTCCGATAGTAATCCTGAATTTCCAGTTGTTGCATATATTGAGAATACAGCAGAGATAACTGCTGAAAATGTGGTTGCTAATTTAAATTTACCTGAGCAATTGGCTTCTGATGACCTTGAAAGAAATTTAGGAGATTTGGAAGAAAACGAGGTTACCCAGGTTAACTGGAATGTAAGAGCAAATACTGAAGATTTACCAGAAATTCTGAATTTTGAAGTTGAAGTTGATGCTGATAATACTGATTCAAATTTAGCAGAAAGAGAACTAAATGTTATAGCACCAGCTGAATTAGAGGCTAGTTTAAAGGCAGTAGAAGAAATGGTTTTAAAAGAAGGAGATTTACACCCTGTTCCTTATACAGTTAGAGCTGAAATTGAGAATGTTGGTGGCTCAACTTTTAAAGGATTCAAAAGTGAAATGATCCTACCTCCAGGTTTAGATTTTGCCAGATATGAGAAACCTGATAAGAATGCTGGCAGGATAAAGTCAGGAGAAAAATTAACAATAGATTGGAAAGTTGTACCACTTGATGTTGAAGGAACCTTTCCACTGGCTGTTCAGATTAGTGGCCAGGATGGATATAGCAGAACTCTAAGAGAAAGAGTTAATATTCCTGCAACTTCTCCTACTATCTATTTATTAGCAGAGAGATCGTCAGATGAAGTGGATTATTTAACTGTTAAGATAAATGGCAGTTATTTGAATAATATCGAAGATATTAAATTTAATTTAGAATACGATGAAGATAAAGTTTCCCCAGTATATTCTACAAGAGGAACAGCTTTTGTCAGAGATGGGAGATTAATGGCCTGGGCTGGACCAGAAAGTAGTTCATCTGGAACTTTATCCTTTGATGAAGAATTTCCAGCAGATATTAATTCAGGTGGTTTAGCTAAAATCCTCTTTAAATTAGAAGATAAGGATTTAAGCTATGATGACTTAGGAATAGAATTATTCGATTTAGTTGCTGTAAATGGTGAGGATGAAGAAATTGATTTAAGGATTGAACAAATTCAATTAGAGGAGGAAAAATAGCAGTGAAAAAAGCTATAATTACATTTGGGATTATAATCTTTGTTGTTTTTAGTTTTTCTATTAATATTAATGCTGTTGAAATTGAAGATGTACCTGAAGACCACTGGGCATATGATAATGTAAAAGTCCTAGTTGAGAGAGGATATATTTCATTATATGACGATGATACATTTGCTGGATCTAATAGAGTTTCAAGATATGAATTAGCTGAAGTGATCGCCAATTTATTAGAAGATATTGAATCTGGTGATACTGAAATGGGTGAAGAAGACATTGATATATTAAGGGAATTGTCTTTAGAATTCAGAGATGAACTGGTTGATGTTGCAGATGATATGGATCTTTTTTCTGATAGAATCGATGAATTGGAAGAAGAGGTATTAATTCAAGGAGAAGAAACTGCTGAACTTTATGAATCCATGGACGAAACGGAAAAAGAAGTTGCTCAAATTATTGATGAAATTGCCAGTTTAAGAGCTATAGAAGATGAAGTTGAAAATCTTGAAGGTAGAATTGATGATTTAGATGAAAAATATATAGATTTAGAAGAGTCTGCTGTTACAGATGCTCCTGATGATATGGAAGATTTTGAAATGAATATTTCTGATAGGCTTGAGACAATCGATAGCAGGTTGACAAGTCTAGAAGAAAATCAATCTGAAAGCCAGGAAAAAATACAGAATTTAGAAAAACAGAGTAATAATTATATGTTATATATTGG
>JBNJEB010000034.1:0-13873 GCA_051745425.1 Bacillota bacterium | reverse complement strand
ATATTTTGAGTTTTTGAAGTAATTTTAAACCTATCATCAATTCTTTCTCCTACAATCCAGATAATTCTACCCTCTGCATCAACTAAAATAGGAATCCTATCTCTTATATGTTTGGGAACTTTTTCATCAATAAAAAAATCCTTAACTTTTTTACTGCCATCCATATTTAAAGGTTTAAATCTATCTCCATCTTTCCTGTGTCTTAATAGCAAAGGCCAAACTACTCTATCAGAATCAATAAATACTATATTATCTTCACTAACTTTTTTCCAGTCAATTTCATTAATATTGAACATTTTCAATTCAAAGCAATTACCACCTGAAAGTAAATATTCACCTAAATCATTTATAACTTTATTATAATCACTATTATAATTATACCAATCTTCAGTTCTAAAAGAAATAACTTTGTACTCTACACGACAGACAAGTTCTCCTGGCAAATGGTAATCCTTGCCTGTTTCATCTGATTCAACTTCATTATTTATAGCATCAATTAAAATATTAATATGTTTTTGATAAATCCCATCCAGATTACCCTTTACTTTTAATATTGATTTCCTTATAATCCTTCTTCGAATTGAAATATCTTCATTATATAATTCTTTAATATCTAAATCCAGATATTCTTCTCCAGACTCAATAATTAATTTATCTAAAGTAGCATCAACTATTTTATTAATAAATTTATGGTCATCACTTATCAAATTAATAGTTTCAAAAAGTGTTGATTTTATTGAATCATTAAAATGTCTTTCTAAATAAGGGATCAGTTCATTCCTTATTCTATTTCTTGTATATTTTAATGTAAAATTACTTTTATCAATATTGGGGTTTAAACCTTTTTCACTACAGTAAGCCTCTATTTCTTCTCTCCATATATTTAAAAGAGGTTTAATTAAAAATATTTTTTGATAATAACTAATTACATTCATTCCAGACAGACCTTCCAGGCCCGCCCCTCTAAATAAATTAAATAAGACTGTTTCAATTTGATCATTAGCTTGATGTCCAGTTAAAACCCCGGCAAACTTATTTTCAAAATATATTTCACTTAAATACTTAAACCTGGCCTCTCTTGCTATTGCTTCAATACTTCCAGCTCTATTAATATTCAATTTTGAAATATCTTCTTTTTCAATCCAATAATCCACTTCGTTATCTTCGCATATATTTTTTACCATTTCTGCTTCAGTTTCAGATTCTGCTCTTAGTTGATGGTCTAGATGAAAGACAGCAAAGTCAATTTCTAACTCTTCTCTTAAACTTAAAGCCAGATCAAACATAACTAAAGAGTCAGGACCACCTGACACTGAAAGTAATAACTTTTCATTTTTATTTATACCAGCTATATCTATTATATTTCTCTTGAATTTTTTATAAAGATTCAATATAAGCCCTCTCCTCTTAAGAACCCTTAATTAATTAAATTCTTCAAGATATAGCAAACTCCTGCTTTAATTTTCTCTAATTTAATAAATAGTACTGATCATCTTCAAAAATCTCTATAATCAAACCATAAAGAAGATCTTTATTAGATACTTTAATTGCATCAACTGAAAAATACTCAAGTATAGCTTCCAAAATTAAACTGCCTGTTATTATAATATCAGCTCTTTCCTTCTGTAAACCATTAACCTTTTTTCTTTCATTAATAGCCATATTACTTAAATCATTAATAATATTATTAATACTGGCTCTTTCTAAAATATACCCTTCAATCTTTTTAGGGTCAAAGTTAGTTATCTTTTTATCTATAGCAGCTAATGTAGTAATGGTTCCGCCAACACCAATAAAATCTTTCTTGGTATTAGATTGAAGCTTTTCTTGAAGGTAATTAGTTGCTTCAGTAATTATTCTTTCCTGGTCCGCTTCAGAAATCTTTAAAGCAGGGTCAGCAATAAATCTTTCTGTAAATCTTACCGCCCCCATATCAAAACTAACTTCTTGAGTAATCCCTTCCTCCATCTTAATAAATTCTGTACTTCCTCCGCCTATATCAATAACTATATTTTCACTATTATCAGTATCAGATGTTGCTCCACTATAGGTAAGTTTAGCCTCTTTATTCCCAGAAATTATATCTAAATCTATCCCGGTCTCATCTTTTAAGAGCTTAATAAAATCAGCACTATTATTAGCATCTCTTAATGCACTTGTCCCTGCAGATCTATACTTCTCCACTCGATAATTTTTCATCTTATTATTAAATTCTTTAGCAGCTTCAATAGTTTTATTAATTGAATCTAAATTTAATAGTTTATTATCTTCAATAGATTTAGCTAACCTAGTCGTTATTAAATCTTGATATATAACATTTATTCTTCCAGTATCATATTCTGCAATTAACAATCTGCTAGAATTACTACCAAAATCAATAGCAGCCGCTCTTTTTTTATTCAATTTGCCCCTCCTTTTTAACTAAATATCTTCTACAAAAGTTACAATTAGGAGGTATATTTACTTTTTTAGCTACCTCTTTTCCTACTGGATTATTCCCACCAATAATATAATCAGCATAGTGACCATGAAGACATTTTACTCCTTCTTTGTCCCTTATTCCTGCAACACCTGAATTTACTAACATTTTATATAAATCTTCAGATATATTCCTTGCACTCTCCAACTCATTTTTTCTAATCAACTTTATTCTTGCTTGAGAATATCTCTTATGAGCTTTTTCTAATTCATCTCTGAATTCTTTAGACTGGTTCTTTTTTTGCTTCAATTCTTCAATATAACCTTTATCCTCTAACTTAAATATTTTTTCCTTGATTACAGGACAACTTAACCAATATATAGTCGGAAAAGGCTTCTTATCATGAAAAGGATGAACTAAAATAACCATTGGATAATTTGTAGGACAATATTTAATAACTTTTATAACATTTTCTGCAAAGTTATCTATTTGTTCTCTAATTATATTTAATTCCACTGGATTTCCTTCAAATGCTCCATCAGGCTCTTTCACACTAAATCATCCTCTTTACTTAAAAAAGCATCCCCAAGCCGAGGATGCTTTTCACTTATAATTTTTTTGAATTTTTAATTGCCATTTTGGCCACGTCTTTTTGACTCTCTATTACGAAGATCCTGCTGTCTATCACTACTCTGCTTCAAAAAATCTTCCATCTTCTCATCAAATGATCTTTTAGGTGCGTGGTCTTTCCTATCGGAAGGGTCTTTTAACTGTTTAATTGACAAACCGATCTTACCATCATCATCAATATTAATAACTTTGACTTTAACGGTTTCATCTTCTTTTAGATAATTAGTGATATCTTTTACATAGGTGTTTGCCACCTCAGAAATATGAACCAAACCTGTTTCTCCACCTGGTAATTCAACAAAAGCACCAAAATTTGTAATTCCTGTAATTTTACCTTCAACTGTAGTTCCAACCTCAATGGACATGCTGTTAAAACTCCTCCTCAAAAATTTTATATTGTCTTAATTATAACTTAATTAATATTTCCTGTCAAATCATTCTATTCATTAATTTTACTCATACTTAAGGAGATTCTGTCTCTTCTTTTATCTATATCTATGACCTTCACCCTTACAATATCTGAAGGTTGAACAACTTCTGATGGATCAGATACATATTCTGTTGATAGCTCAGAAATATGAACTAAACCATCTGACTTTAATCCTATATCAACAAATGCACCAAAATCAACAACATTCCTTACTGTACCACTTAATATATGTCCAATTTTTAAGTCTTCTAATTTTAATATATCAGTTCTAAAAATCGGTTTTGGTAATTTTTCTCTAGGATCTCTTCCTGGCTTTTTAAGTGATTTAAAAATATCTTTTAATGTAATTAATCCAACCTCTAACTTTTTAGTTAAATCTTTTAAAGATAATTCTTCTAATGACTCTATAACTTTATCCGGATTTTTATAAAAAATATCAAGGTCATAACCTATTATTTTTAATATTTCTTCAGTAACATCATATGATTCAGGATGAATTTCGGTTTTAGCTAAAGGATCCTGTTTGCTATCAAGTCTTAGAAATCCTGCAGACTGTTCAAATGAAACTGGTCCAATTCCTTTCACATCAAGTATCTCGCTTCTTTTTGAGAAACGTCCATTTTCATCTCTAAAGTCACAAATTTTCTTGCTCTGTGAACTATTAAGACCAGAAACATAACTTAACAAAGAAGGTGAGGCAGTATTTAAATCAACACCAACTCTATTTACAACAGATTCAACAACTATTTCTAATTCCTCCAACAAAGCTTTTTCATCAATATCATGCTGATATAAACCAACCCCAACAGATCTAGGATCAATTTTAACTAACTCGGCTAAAGGGTCCTGTATTCTCCTGGCAATTGAAACTGCCCCTCTTAAACTAACATCTAAACCTGGCAACTCTTCCCTGGACAATTTTGAAGCTGAATAAACTGATGCTCCAGCTTCATCAACAATTGTAAATGGAATAGATAAATCATACTCTTGATTAAGTTCTACAATTAATTCTTCTGTCTCTCTAGAAGCAGTACCATTTCCGATAACTATAGAATCTATTTCAAATTTTTCAATTAATGCATTCAGCTCTTCTAGAGACTCACTTTTCCTTGATTGAGGTTTGTGAGGGTAAATAGTTCCAGTGTAAAGCACTTTAGAACTGCCATCAATTATTGCCAGCTTACAACCGGTCCTAAACGCCGGATCAACCCCTAATATAACTTGATCTGGCAAAGGAGGTTGTAATAAAAGAGCTTCTAAATTTTTAGCAAAAACTTCTATTGCATGACTTTCAGCTTCCTCTGTTAATTTAGATCTTACTTCTCTTTCTATAGCAGGTCCTAATAATCTATTATACCCATCAATGATACTCTCTTCTATTTCCCCCTTGAAACTATTATCTTTGTCAATTACAGTCCTTTTAATCCTACTTATAATCGAATCATCAGGTGCATCAATACTCAGATTTAATACATCTTCATCCTCGCCTCTATTTAAAGCAAGAATCCTAAAATGAGGAATAGAATTTATTGACTCAGAAAAATCATAATATTGCTCATACACACCTTTATTATCTTCTGCTTCGTTTTTTAGTTCACTGACAAAATTAGCTTGATTCCAATAACGCTGTCTGGTTAAATTTTTGATTTCAGGATCACTGGCAACTTTATCGGCTATTATATCCTGAGCACCAGCAACAACTTCTTCTATATCTTCTAAATTTTGTTCTTCATCTAAATATTTTTCTGCTTCAGTTCTTAAATCATCTCCATTTTTATTTGATAAAATAAACTCTGCAAAAGGTTCTAACCCTTTTTCAATGGCCCTCGAAGCTCTAGTCTGCTTTCTCTGACGATAAGGATAATATATATCCTCAACTTCCTGTAATTTTTCAGCTAAATTAATCTTTGTCTTTAAGTCTTCTGTTAGCTTCTCCTGAGCTTTTAGTTTACTTATTACATCTTCCTTCAGCTGTTCTAAATTTGTTTGATATTCCAATCTGGACTTTAGGTCTCTTAACTCTTCTTCATCTAATTCTCCTGTTTTTTCTTTACGATATCTCGCCAAAAAAGGTATTGTATTCCCATCATTCAGTAATTCCTTAACCACTCTTACCTGTCTTAAACTATATTCGGTATCAGAGACAATCTGCTTTACACCTTCAGTCGATAAATTATAACCCATTAACCATTTTCCTCCTAATAAACAAACATATTAAATTTTATTAATCATCTTCAACTGGAATAATTAGTTCTTCACCTGGCTTAACAAGACCTAATTTTTCCCTGGCCAATCTTTCAATATAGTCTGGATTATCAACTAAACTCAATTCTCTCTCAAGCTTTAAATTAGATTTTTCAGTATCTTCTATTTCTGTTTCTGTTTCATTAATGTTTTTCTCCAATTCATTAATTTGCATAAAATTATTGAATATTTGATATGTAAATATAATAATAATAAATACCAAAAAGAGCGGTATAATTCTTTTTAATAAAAACTTATCTTTAGCCATAATTTAATCCGCCCCCCTAGTTTTTTTATTTGAATCCAGCTTATTTAATATTATATAACATAAAAACTCACTTTTAAATATCTAAACCCCCCTTTTTTATTTTATTTTCAAAAAAAGGGGGGGTTAGTCAATATCTTTTAAAATATAGCCTTCTCTGTATCTTTATCGAATACATGCATCTTACTTCTATCAACACCTATCTTAATCTCATCTCCAACATCTGCTGTACTTTCTGCAGCTACTCGACCAATAAAGCTATGATCGTTATGAGCCAAATACAAGTAAATCTCTGAACCCATCGGTTCAACAACTTCAACTTCAGCATTTATAGTATTATCTTCGATTACCTCTATCTCCGTTTTTATTGAAGCATCATGTAAATCTTCAGGTCTAATCCCAAAGACCACCTCTTTACCTATATAATCTTCTATTTCGGGAGTCTCTTCAACTATCTTATCAGTAATTTTTATTTTAAAGGATTCTGCACCATCTAAATATAAATCAGAACCTTCCTGTTTTAATTCACAGTTTAAGAAATTCATCGCAGGGCTTCCAATGAATCCAGCAACAAACATATTAACAGGGTCATTATATAATGATAATGGATCATCTACCTGTTGAATAAATCCATCTTTTAAGACAACAATTCTATCTCCCATTGTCATTGCCTCAGTCTGATCATGGGTTACATAGATAACGGTTGTCTGAAGTTGATCATGTAATTTAGATAGCTCAGCTCTCATCTGAACTCTTAGCTTGGCATCAAGATTAGAAAGAGGTTCATCCATTAAGAATACTTTAGGTTCACGAACTATTGCCCTTCCTAGTGCTACTCTCTGCCTCTGCCCACCGGAGAGTTGCTTGGGTTTTCTCTCTAAAAGATTCTCAATCCCAAGTATCTCAGCAGCTTCTTCTACCCTCTGTCTTATCTCTTCTTTTGGAAATTTACGAAGTTTTAAACCAAAAGCCATATTATCATATACATTCATATGTGGGTAAAGAGCATAGTTTTGAAAGACCATGGCTATATCCCTATCTTTTGGTGGAACATCATTAACAACAGTATCACCAATTTCAATTTCACCTTCAGTGATTTCTTCTAAACCTGCTATCATTCTAAGTGTAGTTGACTTACCACAACCTGAAGGCCCTACTAAAACTAAAAACTCTTTGTCTCTAATTTCTAAATTAGCATCATTGACTGCCACCACATCATCGAACTGTTTTGTCACGTTTTTCAAAATTACATTCGCCATTAATTATTTCCTCCTTATAAATATTTATCTAGTTGAATTATTTTCAACTATATCTGGGTTATATATTTTAACTTTCCCAGGACTAACTTCTGATTCAATACCATTAATCAAACTTAATACAGCTTCTTTTGCCATTTCAGTTAAGGGTTCTTTAATAACTGTTAGTTTTGGATTTGATACTTTAGAAATTTTATCCTGACCACACCCAATTATTTGAAAATCATCAGGAATCAACCAACCACCAGTTTTAATAGCTTCCATCAAGCCAATTCCAGCAATATTTGAAGTTATAAAAATCCCGGCTGGCAAACTAATTTTATCTATAATTTCAAAAAATGATTCATATCCGTCTTCTCTAGTTTTTAATCCTGTAATAATTTTTGGCTTTAAACCATATTCTTTACATTTAGAAGTAAATCCCTTAACTCTTTCCTGCTCTATATAATCATTTTCTTCTCCAATCATAATCACAGAATCTTTAATTGATTTTTTATTAAGTAATCCCTCGGCAGCTATTAATCCACTTTTATTGTGATTAATTAAATGAGAAGTTAAAATCATCTCTTCAAGTAATTTATCAATTAATACAATCTTATTCCCCTTATCAAGACCTAATTTTATAAGAGCTCCTCCTGTCGGGATTTCTCCTAAAAGTATTACTCCATCAACACGATCCTCTGCTAACATCATTAAATATTTTTCAGACTTCGATAAACTTTTTCTTGTATTGCAGATTAACATCTGATAATCCTGCTTTTCTAGCTCTTCTTCAACTGCATTAATAACTTGGAAACTGGAATCGTATTCTAAATCAGGTAATAACAAAGCTATTGTTTTAGTTTTCTGTTCAGCTAAACCTTTTGCTAACCTATTTGGTTTATAGTTATATTTATCTGCCAATTTTATTATTTCTTTTCTTTTTTCTGCACTTACGCCTGCTTTATTATTTAATGCTCTAGAAACTGTAGATTCTGCAACATTAGCTAACTTTGCCAGATCTTTTAAAGTTAAAGCCACTAACTCACCTCCATTACGCAAGCGCTTGCGAAAAGATTAAAATTAAATCTTATATTATATATTCGCCTTTTAGAGAGAAATTCCTCCCTAAAAGACCAAATTTTATTTTTTTGCTATCGCTATTTCTTCCTTGTTATCAATTTCATCTAATTTTACTTCTATTATTTCATCATTTGAAGTTGGAATATTTTTACCTACAAAATCTGCCCTAATAGGTACTTCTCTATGGCCTCTATCAACTAAAACTGCTAACTGAATTGCTCCTGGACGTCCTAAATCTATAAGAGCATCCATTGCTGAACGAACAGTTCTGCCAGTATAGATTACATCATCAACTAAAACAACTATTTTTTCATTAATATCAAAGGGGATTTCAGTATTATGAACAATAGGCTGACTGGAAATTTGAGAAAGATCATCTCTATATAGTGTAATATCTAATTCCCCACAGGATATTACCTTATTTTCGATTTCTTCGATTTTCTTTGCTATTCTTTTTGCCAGTGGAACCCCTCTTGTTTTAATTCCGACAAGCACAATATTTTTGCTACCTTTATTTTTTTCTAAAATTTCATGGGCTATTCTAGTTAATACTCTATCAATATCTTCTCTATCAGCCAAGGCTTTCATTTCTTTATAATTATCATTCAATTTATTTCGCTCCCTTTAAAATAATTTCTAAATCAACATCCTGAACTTTGTCAAACCTAAAATCAGCATGTCCCACTCTATTTTCAGGTCCTATTCCCACAGAAAGCATATTAGCGGCCTGTGCTGCATCTATACCTGCTTTAGCATCTTCAAATACTATACATTGTTCTGAAATTAATCCCATCTTTTCTGCAGCATATAAAAATAAATCAGGAGCTGGTTTTGGATTATTTACACTAAATCCATCAGCGATAACTTCAAAAAAGTCATTTATATTTAATGCAGATATAACAGTTTTAGCATTCTTGCTTGAAGATGCTATTGCCAGCTTAAACCCTTTATCTAGTGAATCATCAATCAATTCTCTGGCGCCAGGAAGCAAATCAGTTTCATCCATTTCCTTTAAATATTCCTGGTAATAACCATTCTTTTTGTCCATTAGTCTTTTCATTTCATCTTCAGATATTTTTTTACCATCAAGAATAATTTCTAAAGACCTTTCTCTTGATACTCCTCTTAGTTTTTCATTAATCTCTCTATTAAATTCTAAGCCTTCTTCATCGGCCATTCTTTGCCAACTTTGATAATGATATTCGGCAGTATCAGTTATAACACCATCAAGATCAAAAATTATAGCTTCATAGTCTCTCTCCATAAATCTCCCTCCTTTTTAAGGTATTTTTTTGCTAAAAATTATTTTTTCATTATTATTTGCACTAGCCTGCCATATTTCAATTCTTTCAACTGGAGAAATCAAATCCTTTTCTTGACCATCAATCAACTCACATAATTTAGTGAAATCATACTTAGTTATTTCTTTATTTATCAATGCATTATTTACAATTGTAATATGATATCTCCATTCCTTATAATCTTGAATAGTAGATAAATTCAATTTTGAAAGACCAAAATGAATTTTCTTGCCAAGTTTTATTAAAGTTTTTGTTGGACGAATTTTCAAAACTAAGTATCTATCATCTTCTTGGTGAAAACAATTAAAACTTTTTAAAGCTATATTTACCTTCTCATTCCAGCTATTTATAATAGTTTCAATATAATTGATTGAGGTTTTAACACCAGTTTTTTTAATTCTATCAATTGTAACATGTAATTCAGGTCTAGACATTTTGTCATAAATATCAAAATTATCAGCAATTAATCTCTGAATTTTATCTGCCTGTTTTTTTACCTCGCCCCCAGGAATTAAAACTATAAAAAGTTCTTCTTCTAAATTAGCAGGACTTATCATACTATGCACTCCTATTAATAAATCAATATTTTTATTAATTATATCAAAACTTGTAATATGCCGCAAGAAATCATAAATTATACTTATTTTTGATATCTATTATTAGAGAACTGAAATTATCATAAGAACTAACATTGTCCATCTGAATTAATTTATCCCATATTTTTTTAGCTTCTCCGCCAGTATAATCTCTATCATTTATACTTCTTTTTGTTAGAAGAAAAATATCTTTATTTTTATAATCTAATAACTGTCTCAAATTAGAAATATTCCCATGCCCAAAAGGTAAATCAGCAACTACAATTATATCTGCTTTTTCAATTAATTTTCTATTATAAGTTAAATCTTCTTCTTTAATATAAGCGAAAGGTTCAACTTCTGCCACTTCATATCCATAACTTTTCAATAATTGCCAATCATTATCACCTTGATTTAATACCCCTGCTGTTATATTAATGTTTAGATCATATAATTTATGGATTATAGTTTGCGCTGACCCACCACCACAAACTAAATGAAGATTAAAATCATAATTTTTCTTTTTTGAATATTTATTTTTATTAGGAATTAAAGCTACATATGGACGTCCAGAAATCATATTTTCTTTAATAATAACTTCAGCATTATAAACTTCTCTTATATTTTTTTTTGTTAAAACCTCTTCTGCACTACCAATAGAATAAATCTGCCCATTTTTTAAAAGCATTAATTTGTTGCAATATTGACTTGCGAGATTTAAATCATGAGAAACAACAATTATAGTAATATCTTTTTTTTCATTTAAATGTGATAATAAATCAAATATTTCTCCTTGATAATTTATATCTAGACTTGAAGTTGGTTCATCCAGCAATAGGACTTCTGGTTCTTGAGCTAAAGCCCGAGCAATTATTACCCTTTGCCGTTCACCACCACTTAAATTATTCAAAGATCTATCTTTAAACTGAATTGTATCTGTTAAAACAAGGGCTTCTTTAACTATTTCTTTATCTTCTGTTGTTATTTTCCCCCAGCGGTTCTGATAAGGGTTTCTACCCATCATAACTAAATCATAAACTTTAAAATCAAAATCAACATTTGTATCTTGAGAAACTACTGACATTTTTTTCGCTAAATCTTGAGCAGATAAACTATTTAAATTCTTATAATCTAAATAAATTGAACCTTCATCTGGTTTTATAATTTTAGAAAGATTCTTTAATAAAGTAGACTTCCCTGAACCATTAGGACCAATAATAGCAATAAATTCATTTTTATCTATATATAAATTTAAATCATTAATTATTTTTTTATCATTATATGAAAATGTAAGACTATTAATTTCAAACACAATTTACCAGCCTCCAGATTTATTCTTTCTCAATAGATATATAAAGTATGGACCTCCAGCTATTGCTGTTATAATACCCACTGGAATCTCTAATGGCGGCAATAAACTTCTGGCTATCATATCTGATATCATTAAAAAAATGCCCCCTAAAACTGCTGCAAATGGTATTAGTTTTCTATTATCAGGTCCTATTAACATTCTAGAGACATGAGGCATAACTAAACCAATAAAACCTATACTCCCACTCACAGAAACTACTGCAGCTGTAATTAAGGTAGCTCCTGTTATTAATATTTTTTTTACCTTTTCAACTTCAACTCCTAAAGTTTGAGCATTATCTTCACCCAATAAAATTATATTTAAATCTTTAATATAAAAAATGATAGGTATTAAACCTATTAAGTAATAAGGTAGTACTATTCTTATATCATGCCAATTAGATCCTGCCAAACTCCCCATTAACCAGAATACAACTTGTTGCATGTCATTAGTACCTGTAACCATTAAAAATGATCTAATAGCATCTAATATAAATCCGATGGCTACACCTGCAAGCAAAAAATTCATTACAGGAATTTTATTGTCTACTTTTGATATATTATAAACTAAAATAACAGTTATTAGTGCTCCTACAAAAGCAAATAATGGAATAGTACTAAAATACAATAAAGTCCAACTCATATTATAAATTATTGCAATAGTAGCAGCAGTCCCTGCCCCAGCTGAGATCCCTACTATATATGGGTCTACCATTGGGTTTCTTATTATACCCTGAAAAACAGCTCCAGCTATTGCTAAACCAGATCCAACTAAAAAACTCAAAATTACTCTAGGAAGTCTTATATTTCTAATAATTACCGAATACCTTGTTAGTTCCCCGTTAAATTTAAACAAAGAAGTCAATGTAGATTTAATTGGGATTGAAGTACTTCCTACCATTAAAGAAAGTAAAAATGTAACAAATAATGCTATTATCAAAAACAAAAATATAACTAAAGGTCTCTTATTACTCACAAAATTAGCCTCCAAATCAAGAATGAATTTTTGTATTATTAAACCAATTTTATGCCAAAAACCACTAATAGTCAAATTAATACCACAAAATAAAAAAAACACCCACAATAGGGTGTAATTAATGGAGCGGGAAACGGGATTTGAACCCGCGACATTCACGTTGGCAACGTGACGCTCTACCGCTGAGCTATTCCCGCAAGCTGAAAATGGTGGAGGGGAAAGGATTTGAACCTTTGAAGGCATCGCCGGCAGATTTACAGTCTGCTCCCTTTAGCCAGACTCGGGCACCCCTCCATTTATATATGGTGGAGATAAGGGGATTCGAACCCCTGGCCTCTACACTGCCAGTGTAGCGCTCTCCCAGCTGAGCTATATCCCCACATTCATTTGGAGCCGATGACCGGACTCGAACCGGTGACCTCTTCCTTACCATGGAAGCGCTACTACCACCTGAGCTACATCGGCGAAAAAATTCATTACAATAAAAAATGGCGAGGACGACGGGATTTGAACCCGCGATCTTCGGCGTGACAGGCCGACGCGTTAAACCACTTCGCTACGTCCCCGCAAATAAATGGTGGGCGAAACAGGGCTCGAACCTGTGACCCCCTGCTTGTAAGGCAGGTGCTCTCCCAACTGAGCTATTCGCCCGTGGTACCCTCAAGGGGATTCGAACCCCTGTCGCCAGGATGAAAACCTGGTATCCTAGACCCCTAGACGATGAGGGCACGGAAAATCTTTATGGCGGAGAGGGAGGGATTCGAACCCTCGCTAGGGCTAAATGCCCTACTACAGGTTTAGCAAACCCGCCCCTTCAGCCACTTGGGTACCTCTCCTTATGGTGGGTCTAAGTGGACTCGAACCACTGACACCGTGGGTATGAACCACGTGCTCTAGCCAACTGAGCTATAGACCCATAAAAAGTGGAATGGAGCGGGAAACGGGACTCGAACCCGCGACCCTCAGCTTGGAAGGCTGATGCTCTAGCCAACTGAGCTATTCCCGCCTAAAATCAAAAAAATGGTTGCGGGGGCCGGATTCGAACCGACGACCTTCAGGTTATGAGCCTGATGAGCTACCAGACTGCTCTACCCCGCGTCAAAAATGGTGAGCCATGGAGGGATCGAACCTCCGACAACCTGATTAAAAGTCAGGTGCTCTACCAACTGAGCTAATGGCCCTTATATTGGCTGGGGCGGCAGGATTCGAACCTGCGCATCCTGAGACCAAAACCCAGTGCCTTTCCGCTTGGCTACACCCCAGCTTAAAATTTAAGATCGGCAGCGACCTACTCTCCCACAAAGTCACCCTTGCAGTACCATAGGCGCTGGAGGACTTTACTTCTGTGTTCGAAATGGGAACAGG
>JBNJEB010000033.1:0-14253 GCA_051745425.1 Bacillota bacterium | reverse complement strand
TAGCGTATCCCCTCTGTGACTTTAGGTCATAGAAGGGGATATTTTTATTTGATAAATATTGTAAATTGGAAAGGTCAAGGAAAGACTAACCAGGGTTAGATTTGAGAGTTAGATTTGGATCTAGTCGGTCTGTCGCCCCATTATCTCTTTGACTTTTAAAGGATAGTCTGTTATGATTCCGTCTATATCATACTGAAGGGCATTGCGAATATCTTCTTCGCTATTGACTGTCCATACCCAGATACCTTTGTCGTTCTGCCGAGCATTTCTGACTAAATCAGTATTGAGCATTCCATGATAGATAGTAAGATAGTCTGCTTCGATTGTGGAAAGGTCACCTAAAGCATAATATATAATTTGATTGGTAATAATATCTGGATTTTTTTCTTTTAATTTTGAGAGAAAGACTGAATCAAAAGATTGGATATAAGTATTTTCTGTCATATCATTTTTTTCGATGATTCTAGCTATTTTTTCCGCAAAGATGTCGGCATTATTGTCGGTTTTGACATCGACATGAATATCCATCTGACCGTCAATAAGAGATAGGGCTTCATTAAGAGTTGGTAAAATATTATCACTTGGCAGAAAGCCTTCTGGAACTTGAACATTTAAACTTAAAATTTCATCATAAGTAAGATCGTTAATTTTATAGGGAAGCCCAAAAGTTCTTGCAAGGGTTAGGTCATGATTTAGGACAATTTCATTATCCTTTGTTAACTGGACATCCATTCCGACTGCATCAATATCAGCCTCTAGAGAGGCCCTAATTGCACTGAGGGAGTTTTCAAATTCATTATCGACAATTCCTCTATGGGAAACTATTTTGACATCTCTACCTGCATAGATTGTTTTCTGGGTTGTAAAATAACCTATAAAGAATGAGGCTATTATATTTACAATTAGAATTAATGCGACAGCTGTCTTCCTGCTTTCTAATAAATTATAAATAAAGTTCTCTATTCTACTGAAGATTGGAATATTATAAGTTTTAATAGAAGTTCTATTAAGTTGATTATTTTTTGCTTTATAATACATCTTTGTTATAAAGATTATATTTAATGGCATTAGCATTAGAGAATAAGCCAGTGTAATAAAGCTGGAAAGAGTAATAAAATAATTATTTAAAATGTAATTAACCTGGCCAGTAACAAGATTTGGTATATATGAGACTACCGTAAAGATAAATAGACCTGCAAGGAATATTATAATATTTAAGCTTACTAATTTGACCAGTATTTTGATGCTTGTATTTTTTGTTATGTAGAAGCTATTCTTTATGGCCTGCCAGACTTTTTCTTTTTCAATTATTATTTCATGCATGGTAAAGATTAATCTGGTTAATAAGTAGATAAAAAAGATAACAATTACAGAGTGAATTATTCTAAATGTGAGATTGCTAAACATACTATCAATTAAAAATGATGGAAGGTCAATTAGATCTGCAACCTCAGGCAGAATGGGAATATTTACTGCTGGCATAATTATTAAGAGTAATAGAACCAGGTGTAATAGGCCAAAGCCAATGATGCTTTTAATATAGCTAGCTGCTGTGATAATTGCTTCACTGACATATATATTTTTTCTTTGATTATTTTTATGAGTTATTATTATTAAAGTTCCTATTTCTACAAAGATAAAGATGACAGCCAGAGATGAGATAACTATAAGGCCTATAATACCTACAGGATCGAGTAGAATAGAAAATGCGTTTGAGTTTAAGAGGACCCCAGAACTTATAGCTAATAATAATCTATTGAAAATGAAGCTCAAAAGGGGTATAAGCACATAACTGCTAAGTAGTAAATAAAGCAGACTGAAACCAAGATATTTTTCCCAATTTCTTTTAAAATCTGTAAAACTCAATAGTATTGGGCTTCTCATTGGGCTAACCTCCAGGTTACTCTGTTTTGGGTTTTTCCAGCCTGCCTATTAGATAGTGGCCAAATGATAACTTATCAAGGAAATAGGTTGTTATAACTGAAAGGACTGTACTACCTGAAATTAGTAAGACAAGAGTTAGAAAAGGGTTAATTTGAAAAAAGATTTTTTTAGTGAATATATATGTTGCTAGATATAAATATATCATATGAAAGAGATAGATTCCAAAAGAGTATCTGTTGATAAATTCAAGTAATGCTGGTGTCTTTTTTAGTTTTGTAGCTGTATAATAAATTAACAGGAACATGCTGCTTGAAAATAGAAGCATATCAAATCTTTTTGAACTATTTTCTGGAAGATTTCCTGATAGATACATATAACCCATAAAGCTTCCAAAAAGAAAAATTGATGGTAAGATTAGTTTTTTATATTTATTGAGCCAGGTATTAAGTTTCTTGATATTGCAGCCGCTAGAATATCCTATTGCAAAGTAGAATATCCAGGCCGGGAATATGATCCAGGTTGCTCCATGCCAGATCTTATCTCCGTAGGGCAAAATATTAGGGTTTGTAAAATTGAAAATTCCTAAATAGATCAGGTTAATCAGAAAAGCGCCCAGGAGTAGTTTTGCTGGCTTAATCTTTTTTAATCTATCATGGAAAAAAATATAGATTAAATAGAACTGGAAGATAACAAGTATAAAATAGCCATGTCGATAAAAACCAGTAAATATATTCTGGAATAGATACTGGAAATAACTTATAAAAGTTCCCCCGGTGTTGGTGGTACCACTTTCATGGAGCATAATAAAGGCATAGATAAAACTCATAGAAATATATGGAATGATAATGAGTTTTATCCGTTTTTCCATAAAGTTATCAGGTAATTCGTCATAATAGGCATAGGCCAGCAAAAAAACAGAAAGAAAAACAAAAATAGGTGTGCCAAAAGTTGTGAAAAGCCTCATTGTTAATAGGGCTTCCTCATGGTAAGTATCAAGCATACCATGGTTTTCATGAATTTCTATTACCCTTGTAATTGAATGAACTGTAACTACTGTCATGATTGCTATGCTTCTTAGAATATCAAGTTCTTCAATTCTTTTCTTTTTCATGATTTAACTACTTCCCTTATAATGGTATTTTAAGTTGGGCATTGAAAATCAGTTTATAATAATATTATTTATTTCTGTTATTATATTATTATTAATTTTAATAGACGTCAAAGAATTAAGTTATTAGTATTTTCACTCTATGATTGTTATAATTGCAAGCATGTTAGTTTGTGTAGTTGACTTTTTTTCAAAAAAGCTTCATATTTATTTAAATAATTATCCAAAAACCCCTCATGCCCAGTGGTATCCAGGCTAGGAGGGGAAATAGTTAGGGAATATTTAAATTTTATTTATTATAGAATTACTGGCCAGAGAAAGTTTGAAACTAACATAAATATTAGTATTGAAAGGGACAGTAGAATTAGACCTGATAACATCATATCTTTAGTTTCAAAATAACCTGAGCTGTATGATATTGCATTTGGTGGTGTATTTGCCGGCAGGATATAGGCAAAAGATGAGGCAATTCCAGCTGCTGCAGCAAAGATTAATGGATCGGCATCTAGCTGTAGTGCCAGGGTTATAGCCAGAGGCACAAAGGCAGTTGATGTTGCTGTCAGGCTACAGAAAAACATAATACTTATGCTAGTCATTGCTGCTACAATTATAATAATTAGGTTAATCGGTAGGTGCTGAATCTGAGCCATAAAGCTATTTACTATCCAGGAGATAACTCCACTTTCGCTTAAACCTGAACCCAGAGCTAGACCACCCCCGATCAGGATTAATACTCCCCAGTTGACTTCATTACTTAATTCATCCCAGTTTAATACCCCAATCACTGGCAGACACATTGTAATAGAACCACCGATAGCCACCAGGTAGAGCCAGTTATCAGGCAGGGCAAAGAATGATTCAGCCAGCCAAAGGAATACAATTGTCATAAATATGAGCAGAAATCTTCGGACTCCCCATTTATTATCTTCATTAACTTCCATTTCTAATGCACTGGCTGGCACCTCTATTTCATCTATTTCAGGGGGGTAGATCAGAATGACAACAAGCCAGGCTACTGGTAATAAGATTAAGGAAAAGGGGAGACCAATCATAATCCAGTCGAGAAAGCTGATATTTATTCCAGCCATATCATTTAAAAAACCAATGGTGATAGGATTGGGAGGTGTGCCAACTGGTGTGGCAATTCCTCCGATTGTTCCAGCATAGGCGATACCGATCATAAATGATCTTTTTAAATTTGGATATTCTCCTTTGCTAACTTCGATAATGCTGATTACTATGGGGACAACGAGGGCAACAGTTGATGTATTAGACATCCACATAGATAAAACTGCAACTATTGCCATCATGGCAAACAGAAGCCTTCTGACCCTGGTTCCAGCCAGTTTGATAAAGGAGATACTTATTCTTCTATCGAGATCAAATTTCTGGAGGCCGGCGGCCAGTGCAAACCCTACGAATAATAAAGTATTGACTGGATGGGCCAGCGAGGCCAGTGATTGCTGGAAAGGCATGATATCAAAGATTCCCTGGAGAAAAATGATTAATAAGGCAGTGATTGGAATTGGAACTAACTCTGTTGACCAGAGTAGAGCTGAAGTTAACGCAATTCCAATCATTTGTAGGCCTGCTCTGGATAATCCAGTTGGTGGATTTAACAGATTAACAGCAGCAAGGATTATAATTATTGCTGCTATAATAACTAATTGAAATATAAGACTTTGATTATTGTCAGTAGAACTAGGGGCTTCTATTTTTTGATTATCTATTTGATCTGATTTTGTTTCTGCATATTCCATTGAGAGATCTTCTCCTTTGGATAAATATGTTTATTAAAGCACTTATAAATGGCAGTATCGATAAAACATTCCAATTTAACTGGATTTTTTGTGCCTGTATGTTGGCAAAAGTCTTGGAGCTTCTCTATCTTCAGAAATTCCGGCATCTTTAAGCTCTTTATGATATTTATCAAGATGTTTGAGGCCAGGACTTCCAGGCCTATTTTCATTACAGTACCTGGCGGCATGACGACCGGCTCTTCGACCGAAGACCAGTATATCCAGGAGAGAATTCCCCATGAGTCGATTATGGCCATGGATGCCACCGGCTGTTTCCCCGGCAATATATAGATTTTCGACCTTAGTCCGTCCATTTTCATCTATTAAAATTCCACCGTTTTGATAGTGGAGAGTTGGGTAAACCAGCAGTGGTTCTTTACGCATATCAATATTATACTTGAGATAGCGGCGGTGCATGGCAGGTAGCTGTTTTTCAATTGTGCCTTCACCATGGATTCTTTCAATTAATGGGGTATCAAGCCAGACGCCGATCATACCTGTTGGTGTTTCTATACCGAGTTCTCGTCCCTCACATTCTCTAATAATAGCAGCAGCTTCAACATCTCTGGTTTCTAAGGGATTAACAAACTGCTCTCCATTTATATTTAGTGGAGTCCCACCTAAACCCCTTACTTTTTCAGTTACCAGGCTGCCCTGGATCTGGGGAGGATAGGCTACTCCAGTTGGATGGTATTGAATAGTATCTGGATAGATTAGTTCAGCTCCAGCCCTATATGCTAAGATTAAGCCATCGCCGGTGGCACCATAATGGTTGGTAGTTGGGAACCCCTGATAATGGAGTCTGCCTGAACCGCCGGTAGCCATAATAATTTTGTTGGCTCTGGCTATATAATATTCTTCTGTTTCCAGATTATATAGAACAGCACCGGCTGCTCGGCCTTCATCATCAATTAAGAGTTCAACTGCTGGAGCAAATTCTACAACTTCAATGTCATTATTATAGACCTCATCTCTGAGTACTCGCATTATTTCTGCTCCGCTGTAATCTCTGGCAGAATGGGCTCTCATTCTTGATGTGCCGCCACCATGGAAGGTTTCCATGGAACCATCTTCCTTTTTATTAAGCATAATGCCCATGTCTTCCAGCCAGGAAATTATCTCTGGCCCATCCATTACTAAAGCTTTAACTAGCTCAGGGATGTTCTTATAATGACCGCCTCCCATGGCATCGATATAGTGCTCTATTGGAGAATCCTCTGGCTTATCAGCAGCCTGTATTCCGCCCTGGGCCATCATTGTGTTGGCATCTCCAAATCTTAATTTGGTTACCAGGAGTGGCTCAACATCATTTCTTTTGGCTTCCAAAGCTGCAGCAGCACCAGCACCGCCGCCGCCAATTATTAAGATGTCTGCTTCATAATCAATTGAATTTAGGTCTAAATCAATATCCTTAATACTACTGTAAGCTTCAAGTAATTCGCCTAATTCTTCTGGAACTGCCTGGCCTTTACTAGGACCGATTTTTAAATCGACAAATCCAGACTTATTATAATCAGGATGAAAATTATCCAGAACCTCTTGTTTTTCTTCAGGGTTCATTCTTGGGAATTCAACTCCGACTCTCTCGTTTCTGGTTGCTTCAACTTTTTTTATAAGTTCTTTCATTTCCTTGGTATACATTTAGCTGGCCTCCTTTTGCTAAGAAATATTTCGGTTATTATACATATCCTTTAATTTCTCGATATCTGCATTAACTAGTTTTTTCATTTCCTGGTCATAGCGGCCATTTTGGATTTCTGCAACTCTCTCCTGAACATGATTTGCCTCTGGTATTTCATATTTTCCATAAAGTCTTCTTACCATTAGGCCAACCTGATAATGGACTATATTGGCCGGACAGCGGGAGGCGCAGAGGCCACAGGCTATGCAATCAAAAGATTCTTCTGCACATTTCTTAAAATCTCCTCGCTGGGCATAAGCAATATATTGCATAACATTTAGCCCCTGGGGACAGGCTTTAGTACATGAGTTGCAACCAACACAGCGGAATATTTCAGGAAAATAATAACTGATAGTATCCAATTCTGAATCAAGTTCTTCCAGGGAATAGATTGGTTTACTGGCCGGGAAGAAAGGTAATTGGGCCAGATACATCTGATCTTCAACTTTAGTCTGGCAGGCAAGTCCTACCTTTAATTCTTTATCTCCGGCAATTCTGTAAACCGTTCCACAGGCTCCACAGAATCCTGAACGACAACCACAGCCCCTTTTAATATGATAGCCTGCATATTCCATTGCATCCATAATTGTTAAAGTTTCTGGAACTTTATATTTTTTACCCATAATATATATTTCTATTTTTTCAGCCATTAGATTTCCTCCTTTTAGAAAGTTTCAATTAAGCCAGCCAATTCTTTCGCAGTAAAGACTGGGCCGTCTTTACAGACATATTTAGATCCAATATTGCAGCGGCCACATTTGCCGATTCCACATTTCATTTTAAGCTCTAAAGTTGTATAGATATCAGCAGGATCGAAACCTGAATCTTTAAGTTGCTGGACAACGAATTTGATCATTATCGGTGGGCCACAGACGATTACTGTTTTGCTTTCAGGCGAAAAATTTAATTCCTCCAGGTATTCAGGAATATAGCCTTCAAAACCTGCCCAGCCATCAGTTGCTTTATCAACTGTTAGATGGACAGTAGTTTCTGCTTTTGTTGGCCATTCCTCGGTGATTTCTTCATAATGGACAAAGTCATTGCAGGTTCTGCACCCACAGACAATATCAATTTTTCCGTAATCATCTCGCTTTTTTAAAACATAATTAATTGCTGACCGGAGTGGAGCTAGCCCGATCCCACCGCCGATAAAGAGGAGATCTTGATCTTGAAAATCGGCAATCGGGAAGGGGGTTCCATACGGGCCTCTGATCCCTATTTGATCACCAACTTTAAGGTTATGGATCTCTGATGTTACTCTGCCAACATTCTTTATGCTAAATTCCATCATTTCTGCAAGAGGAGAAGAGGTGATGGAAAAGATAGCCTCACCTGCTGGTGGCAGTGAGAGCATGGCACATTGACCTGGCTCAAAATCAAAGGGTTTTCCACCATTTACATCTCTTACCTGATAAGTTTTAATATCTTCAGTATCCTGACGAATAGCTGTGATTATAGCTTTGCCAGGCAATAATGGGTCTCTGGTTATATCAGTCATTAATTACACCTCCTGCTAGAGCTAGAACTTCAGTAATATCAATATTTACCGGGCAGTTACCAAGACAGCGGCCACAGCCAACACAGGCCAGACTTTCTTCCTGTTCTTCCGGGAAATAGACAAGTTTATGGAAAAATCGCTGCCTGAGGCGCTGGTATGTCTTTTCTCTAGGGTTATCACCATGGGCCATCTCTGTAAAATTTGAGAAGAGACATGAATCCCAGCAGCGATAGCGCTCGCCAGCCTGATCGGCAGAATAATCCTGGATATCATAGCAGTGACAGGTTGGACAGAGATAAGTGCAGATGCCACATTCCAGGCAGCGGTTGGCCAGCTTTTCCCAGATATCACTATTAAAGATAGCCTCTTTATTCTCATAGAGTAATTCTGGTTTATTTTTCATTAAAAGATTATCATTGTCAGCAGTTGTTTTTTGATTGATTTCTTCGGCTTTTTGATTTAACTTGTTTTTAATTTCAGGCTCAACATTACTAAAATACTGACTGTAGTCTGAAAGGATTAATTCACCCTGATCGCTGCCAGTTGTAAAATAGAGAGCATCATTGTAATTGTAATAATAGAGGTCAGCGCCAGTTTTAGAAGCCCCCGGTTCAATATCAAAGAGCTGACAGAAACAGGTTTCTGACTGCTCCAGACAGTGGCCAACTACTGTAATTGTAGAATCACGACGCCTTTTATAAAGCTGGTCAACTGGTTCCTGAAGAAAGACTTTGTCCAGGAGCTGAAAGCTTTCCTGATCGCAATTTCTTATTCCGAAAAGAAGATTAGGTTTACCAGTTAGTTTTTTTAATTTAAAATCTATTCGTTCATTATCTTTTTTAAACTCGAGATAACTTTCAGACCTGGGGAAGAGATAGCTTTTTGGTGATTTAACTGAAAGCCTGGCATTTAGGTCTATATCTAAATCCTTATTGGATTCTAAAAACTCTTCAAAACTATAGAAATCTGTTTGCTTATCTTTTTTGACTGGCAGATGGACTTGATATTCTCCTGCAACTGCCTTTAAGAAATTTTGAAGCTTATCTTTTTCTAATTTCAGCATTCTATTCTCCCCCTTTCTTGCCAGGTTCTGGGTCATCTTCTCTGAAATCCAGAAGTGGTCCTTTTACATTATCATCTTTAGCAACTCCTGGCTGATCGTATAAAATTTCAATATCATGACGAATTTTATTATTTATTTTAGTTATTGGAATATCAACCGGGCAGACTTCTTCACATTCCCCACAATCCACACAGCGACCAGCCTGGTGAAAGGCTCTAATTGAATGGAAGAAGAAATCCTGGGAAAATTCTTTAGCAGAATCTATCCAGTCATCATTATTACTGTCGCCACCTGCTAGCATACAGGTTGAGCATTCACAGAGAGGACAGGCATTCCTGCAGGCATAACAGCGAATACAGTTTGAAAGTTCTTTCTGCCAGTAAGCAAAGCGGTCAGCTGTTGCCAGCGATTCCAGTTCTTTAACCTGTTGATATCTGTCTGCCAGGGAATTTTTAATAGCAGTTTCAGTATTTCCAATAATAATCTCTACTTCTTCAGGTATAGGTTCCTGGCAGCGCTGACAGCGCCGGGCATCATTGATATTGCCATTGAATTCTCTTTCTTTAAGCCCAGGACAGGCTATTCCCCAGATCTGAATATTATCAGGATTTATCTGGTTGTAATTGACAAGCTGTTTATAAGCTTTGTAATCACAGCCTTTTAAAAAGATTCCAATCTTTTTATCTTTGAATTCATCTTTTAAGAGATAACCTGATAGATTCTTTAAACTATAGTTATTGAAATTTAAACTCTCAATATCATTAGCTTCTGTAATAAATGCTGGTTTAGACTGCCAATCAAAACGGCCATTTTCCCAACCGATGATAAGATCCAGTCCGTTTATTAAACCTTCTCTGGCCAGTTTTTTCATTTCCCGAGTTATTATTTCCATCTGGAATCCCTCAGCTTTCTTTCAGGGCCTAATTCTTTAAGTTTACTGGTGAATTCAGTTGCTGTATCTGCAAACTTCTTACCTTCTGAAGCCGATATCCAGTCAACTTTGAATCGGTCTTCTTCTATCCCCATATAATTAAGGAGTTCTTTAAAAACTGTAAAGCGGCGCCTGGTATAATAGTTGCCGGTCATATAATGACAGTCACCAGGATGACAGCCGGCAATCAAGACCCCATCAGCTCCTTTCTGGAAGGCTCTTAAGACAAAGCCTGGATTGATTCGGCATGAACAGGGGACTCTAATGATTTTGATATTTTCTGGATAACCCATCCGACTTGTTCCAGCCAGATCGGCTCCAGCATAACTGCACCAGTTACAGCAGAAAGCCACTAATAAAGGCTCGAAATTATTTTTATCTCTTTGCTTATTTACGTTTTCTTTTACAGGCATATAGCATCCACCTCTGAAAGAATCTCTTTATTGCTGAATCCTTTAAGATTTATTGTGCTTGATCGGCAGGTAACTGTACAGGCTCCACAACCCTGGCAGAGGGCATGATTAACTTTAGCCACCAGACCGTGTTTTTCAGTTTCGTTTTTTTCAATTGCATTGTAAGGACAGACCTCTTTACAGGAGAAACAGCTGCTACAATCCGCCTGATTAACTTCGGCTACACAGGGATTATTGACCAGGCTATCTTTACTTAAGATGCCAATCGCTTTGGCAGCAGCTCCGCTGGCCTGAGCCACAGTTTCTGGAATATCCTTTGGACCCTGGCAGGCTCCAGCTAAAAAGATTCCAGCAGTCTGGGTTTCAACAGGTTTTAATTTTGGATGGGCCTCTGTAAAGAACCCACTTGCCCCCTGGCTGATCCCTAACTGGCGGCTTACATCTCCGGCTTTTTGATCTGGAATGGCTGCCGGTGATAAAACAACCAGATCTGAATCCAGTTCCAGGAATTCACCGGTCATGGCATCGATAGCTTCAACTCTTAGCTTATCTTTGCCTGGAAAGACTTTACCAACCATACCTTTAACATAATTAACGCCATAATCCTCCTGGGCCCGTCTCTGGAATTCTTCAAAACCCTTTCCAGCTGTTCTAATATCTATATAAAAGATGTAGACTTCAGTTTCTGGATATTTTTCTCTGATTAACATGGCCTGCTTGGCTGTATACATACAGCAGATCTTTGAACAGTGACTGTGACCTCTGGCTTTATCTCTAGAACCAACACACTGGACAAAGACAACCCTTTCTGGTTTTTCAGAATTAGAGGGGCGCTGTAATTTGCCCCCGGTAGGTCCAGCAGCATTGATGATTCTTTCAAACTCCATACCGGTAATTACATCTGGATGGTTATAATGATATTCGCCAAATTGATTGGGATCAGTTAGCTGGTAGCCAGTAGCTGTAATTATAATGCCGTATTTTTTTTCGATAGTAGTCTCTTCCTGATCAAAATTAATAGCATCTGTTGGGCAGACCCTGGCACAGAGGCCGCATTTGCCTGTTTGAAACTTGATGCAATTTTCTCTATCAATTGTCGGTATATTTGGCACCGCCTGGGGAAAAGGGGTATAGATTGCATTCCTTTCATCTAGTCCTTCTTCAAATTCTGATGGAGATTTTCCAGGACATTTTTCCAGACAGACCCCACAGCCAGTGCATTTATTTTCATCGATACTTCTTGGTTTCTTTTTAATATCAACTTCAAAATTGCCGACATATCCATCTATTCTGGAAACCTCACTGTAAGTATGTAACTTAATATTTTCATGGCGGGAGGCTTCCACCATTTTTGGTGTTAATATACAGGCCGAACAGTCCAGTGTCGGAAAGGTTTTATCTATCTGAGCCATCTTACCGCCAATACTCGGGGTTCTTTCAACAATATCTACCTGGTAACCAGCTTCAGCGATATCGATGGCTGATTGGATTCCGGCAATTCCACCGCCAATGACCAGGGCCCGTTTATTGACAGGAATACTGCCAGGGGTTAATGGGTGATTATGTTTGACTTTGTTGATGGCAGCTCGAATTAAAGCTACAGCTTTTTCAGTTGCTTTTTCTTTATCACTGTGAACCCAGGAGCAGTGCTCTCTTATATTTGCTATCTCTAAAAGATAGGGGTTTAATCCTGCATCCTGAGCTGCATTACGAAATGTATCTTCATGCATTCTAGGAGAACAGGAGGCAACTACAACTCCATTTAAGTCTTTATTTTTAATGGCATCAGCAATTTTTCTCTGGCCGATTTCAGAACAGAGATACTGGTAATCTTCTATATAATTTAAAGCTGGTAGACCTGCAAGGGCGGCTTTAGTCTCTTCAATATCAACTGTTTCGGAAATATTACTTCCGCACCAGCAGATAAAAACTCCAATTTTGGACAACTTTAATCACTCCTTTATCTATTTAGCAAATTTTCGGTAACCTGCCACAATTGCCTGTGGCGGGAGGCCTTTTTGATTTAAGGCAGCAATCTCATTTTCGTCGATTAGATTTTTATTGTTAGATCTTAAATAAAGAACTCTGGCAGTTTCCATCATTCTGGCCAGGTCTATATCTCTAGGACAGCGGGCGCCGCAGGTAAAGCAGGAAGCACAGGCCCAGATTGCATCAGTTTCCATTACCTGATCAATTTGATTTTTGTGAAACATTCTCACTAACTGATGGGGCATAAAATCCATTTCCTTTGCTGCCTGACAGGAGGCACTGCATTTCCCGCATTGCAGGCAGTCCTCCGGTCTTTCTCTACTTATTTCTAAAAATTCTTCTTTAAGGATTCTGGCTTTATCTGAGTTATTAACCATATGCGACCTCCTTTTTAGCCGGTCTTAAAGCCTGATAGAGTAACTCTGTAAAATATGTGACTTTTATATGATAATTTTCACATGTTTGACTATTTAAAAAGCTCTGATTTAGATTATAGAGACAGAGAGGACAGGCAGTTATAATTTCTTCAGCACCATGTTCAATAGCTGAAGAGATGATTCTATTGCCCATTTTATGGGCACTATCTGGATTTTTTAAGTTGAGATAGCCACCGCAACATTCATTTCGATATGGATATTTAACTGGCTGGCCACCAAGGCTTTCTATGAAATCTTCCATTATGATTGGTTGTTCAGGGTTATCAAAATCTAATTCTTTTTCTGGTCTCAGTAAGAGACAACCGTAATAGGCAGCGATTTTCTTGTCTTTAAGGCGATCTCCAGCTGCTGCTTTAATCTTCTCAAAACCGATCTCATCTCTTAGAAACTCCAGATAATGGATGACTTCAGTCTCGCCAAAATAGTCGGACTCGTCCTGGAGAAAATTGTTTGCTTTTTCTCTGACATCTTTTTTGTTTTTGATAGCCCAGTTGCTCCTTTTTAAAACATGGTGACAGGCTGCGCAGAGAGTAACAAGTTTATTGTCTAATTCCCTGGCTTTAATTAATGATCTTATACTGCCCAAAATAGTAACAATTTCATCTCTTGCTAGAGGATAAACAGCTCCGCAGCATTGCCATTCTGGCAGTTCTTTAAGTTCTATATTTAATAATCTGGCTGACTCCAGTGCTGTTGTTTCTAAGCTTCTGGCTTTATTTTTTAAGGTACAACCTGGATAGAATGAATAGCCCATATTATCTCCCGATTATCCGGGAGTCACCTCCTGAATTAATAATGTATTTTTATATGCAGAAATTTCAGATAAAACTTTAGCGGTGTATTGTGTAAAAATACACAATACTACCATCTGTATCTTAGCATAGGTATTTATAGATGTCAATCATATTACTAAGATTTATTTAAATTTATACTATTATTTTACTAGAGGGGGTCGATGAAGGAGGAGATAAAAATTGAATTTAACTGAAAAGCTAGAAGACTACTAACATATGAATCTGCTACTTAATCTAACAAAAGAGACAGAATATATTGTGAAATCATGATGGAATAGGAATTTACTTATTTATTGATTAAACTAATTAAACTTAAATTTGGTTCGTTGATAGTTATGTTAATAAATGTTGGTGAAGACAAAAGGAGAAGAACTGAGATTAATAATGGCAATGATAATAATAAGATAATTTTTTTCATAATAGAAGACCTCCTGTAGATTAAATTAATTAATGATATAATATATATTAGAGATATAATTTATATTTCCTGCAATAAAATAATGTCAGGGGGTAATATTTTGAAACTTGCTAAATACTATTTAAATTTTTCTTATAATAATCTTACAGGGAAAATATTTCTGGCAGCTTTATTGATATTCATTATATTTTTAACTGTTGTTCTTCCCTGGGAATCTGAGCGTTCCAGTAAAAAATTA
>JBNJEB010000032.1:0-14654 GCA_051745425.1 Bacillota bacterium | reverse complement strand
TACCCTGGTTCGCATTTCATGAATATGTTTAAACATTTCTTCTTCAGTAGCATATTCATCATTTGTTATTCCATACCCCTTTAAAACATCAGGAATACTGCTACCCCTTTGATCCAGCACTGCAATAAAACCTTCACTCTTCTCTATCAGATTAAGCTGTTTGTTATCCATCTATTTACACTCCCTTAATATAGCTATATTTTATTCATCTACTCCTGAATTTAAAAGTTCGTAGATTCTGAATTAAAATTTAATTGTCTACCTTTAATTTTACTATATTAAGTCAAAGCATAATAGAGTGCTGCAATGACAGTATATAAATTTAATAATGGATTAATCACGCCAGGATAACACTAACAATTATTTAATCAATATAATCATTTTCCAATCACGCAACCCCTTCTTCCCCTCTAGTTACCACCTTCATTAAACCACTAGCTTCTATTAAAAGCAATCTCTAAAAAATTAAAGTCTCCCCTGACATTAACCTTATCAGAGGAGAAATAAAAATCATAGAACCTATATTTGCAATTTAAATAAAATCATTTACTCAAGTTCAACAATCTCAACCCTACGATTCATCGCCCTACCTTCTTCAGTTTGATTACTTCTCACAGGAGCTGCAGGCCCAACCCCAGCAGCAATTAACTGCTCCTGGCTAATCCTATAATCATTAACCAGCCGTGCAACTACAGCCTCAGCCCTGGCTTCAGATAAATTTATATTCATATCATAGCTACCAACATAGTCGGTATGGCCAACTACTAGATACCGCTTATCGCTATTTTCTAATAAAAACTCTGATATTGTAGCCAGCGCTTCTTCAGATTCAGCCTTTACATTGGACTGACCTGTATCAAAGAAAATATCATAAATAGCAACTCTACCATCAACCAGCATACCCTCCTGGAGCTGAGCCATGGTGACCATATCCATTTCCATACCCTCTAATTCTAAAAGAATAATCTCAAAATAAGTAAGATTATCCTGGCTGGCAGCCCAGTGACCCTTGCCAGCTGCCACAATAATATAATTTTCTGTCTGGTCAACTGCCACCTTAGAAACCATATATTCAGTCAGTTCTTCAGGAAAATAAGTAAAACTAAAAACATTTGTTGCCAGACCTCTATCCTGTCTGGTGGAGTTGTAATAGTCATAAAAATTCATATCATCTATCTCAATCTCCTGTGGGTCCCTGCTCTTAAACAATATCTGACCATCAATATTTTCAATTGCAGCCTCGTAATTTCTAATAACCTCATAGGGAGAACGACCTTCAGGAGCCTTAAACCATAATCTTCTAATATAACCCTCCATCAGGTTGACAGTATCTTCACCTAAAATAACTGGCAATTCCTCAAATCCAAAGTTATCATCATAAATAAGCTCACTACCTTCATATACCGGCACAATTCCCAAATCATCCTCAGCCCTTATCCCTGTCGAAACCCCTACCAGTGCCAGTCCTGCAATTAAAAGGATCACTATAAATCTACAATATTTCATTATATCCCCCCTGTTGTGATATTTTAAAACTACTTCTTCCCCCTTTGACTTCGGAATATTTCAATTATTATTTATTTAACTTCTTGATAATTTATAATTATCCTGCAAAATTTAATAAATATTAAATTTTTTTAAGACTTTATCTAATAGAAATAAAACTATAAAAGCAATTGCAATATTGGTTAGAAAAGCTAGAACCCCGGTTGCCACCATTAAGACCTTCTTCTCAGTTAAAATAGCACTCTGGAACATCTGAAATGCTGTAAAGAATAACATTGCCCCTAAAACCCCATAGGGGATAACCTCAATGATCTGAGGCGAGGCAAAAAAGAATGCTATTATTAAAAGGATAATCCCGGAAATAATATTAGAGCCACCGGTTCTAGCCCCAAATCTATACTGGGCAGCCAGGCCTCCTGCTCCATGGCACATTGGAAACCCACCTAATGGCGATGAAATTAAACACATTAAGCCCATACTGATAACCAGCTTATTTTCTGGCACTTCCCGCTCAAATAAATCAGTTATTAATAATGAGGTAGCAAGAACGGCATTCCCCAGAGTCAGAGGGATCTGAGGCAGAGTTCCAGACCAGAAACCAGTCCCAAACTCTGAAATAGCAGGCAGGGTAAATCCTTGCCAGCTTATTATAGTAAGTGGCGGCAGGCCTGTATGATATATTCCAATAATAAGCCCCAGACCAAAGACTATCAAAGCTGAAATATCAAGCACATTAGCAAAAAAGAAAGCTAAAATTATTCCTACTGAGATTAACCCAATCAACCAATCTTCAACTAAAAATGAGATAGCTGTCTCCAGTAAGATCAGGGTCAGACCTAGCTGGATTCCCCGGATTAACCATTCCGGTATATGTTCCTTTACCAGTTCAATACCACCAAAGATGCCTAAAAGCAACAGGATAACCCCCATCAAAATACCGGCAGCTGCAATTTCCCCGGCAGTTAAAGCCCCGCCAATTGCCACAGCCCCAATTGCCTTCATTGGCTCTACCGGCATCGGCAACTTATAATAGATTCCAGTGGCTATGTAGGCCAGACCAAAAAATAATAGAATTGAGCTCATATTTATCTCTGTTACAACAGCCACACCAACAATTATCGGCAAAAGAGTCCCATAATCGCCTATGGCTCCAGCCATCTCTTCCAGATTAAACCTAAAATCTCTCTCCATAATAACCTCCCTAACCTATCAATTACAATCCTGACAGCAGGCTGTCTCTTTACTTGCCAGTTCAGCAATTTCAGCAGCCAGCAGTTTCAAGTTGTCTCTTTTAACACTATAGTGGACATAATATCCCCGCTTTTCCCCGATAACTAAATCAGCCTCCCTGAGGATCTTTAAATGCTGGGATACTGCAGATTCAGAGATATCATTCTTCTCTGCCAGGGCACTGACACAGTAATTTTTAGTTAATAAAGATTCCAGTAATTCCAGCCTGGTCTTATCGGCAATCGCCTTCAACTTATTTACAATAGCTTCATCCATTTTAAACTCTCCCTTCTTAAATAAAACGCCCATCATCCTTCTTATCAGGCAATTTATCAACATTGTCTTCAAGCCAACCAATCCTGACGTTTTCCCTGCTATCAAACTGGGGAACATAGGGTTTAATATCCAGCAACGGAGTCCCATCAACAATATCAACATCTTTTATATATAAAATATTACCCTCAATTTTTTCAAGCCTGACAACAGAAAGGCCAATTGAATTAGGCCGGCTGGGAGCCCTGATTGCAAAGATTCCATGCTCCTTATCCTCCATAAAGGGCGTATTTCTTAGAGAGCATTCACCGGCCAGATGGCAGTGATATAATAATATTAAATGGGAAAACCCATCAAGATCCTTTAACCCCTCTTGATACTCAGGCAGTAATTCAACCCTGCCCTCAATCCCTTCTGCCCCTGGCGGTTGAATAGGTGTCCCCTCGGGCTTTTCAAACTCTGATCTAATCTTACCAATCGGCCGAAATCTTAATTCCTCCATTGTTATCTGCCTCCTCTTAAATTCCTTCTATTTTCAATATTACTTAATGATTATTTAGACTATTACTTCAAGTTTATTTAGCTATTGCTTCATGATTATTTATCATTATTAAGAAGCTGTTTATTAACCAGCTCTCTATAAGTATCATTTTCTGCCAGTAGATCTTCATGTTTTCCGACAGCCAGCAGTTTTCCCTGCTTGAGTACAGCAATTCGCTTTGCCTTCTTTAAAGTTGCAAAACGGTGGGCAATCATCAGTACTGTTCTTCCTGCCAGCAGCTCATCCATTGCCTCCTGAATCATTTTTTCTGTGTAAAGATCGACACTTGAAGTTGCCTCATCCAGAATCAATATTTCTGGATCAACCAGCATCGCTCTGGCAAAAGAAAGTAACTGTTTCTGACCACCTGATAATTTAACTCCTTCTTCGCCAACCTCTGTCTGATAACCTTCAGGCATCTTTTGAATAAATTGATGGGCATTAATTTTTTTACAGATCGACTCCACCTCTGCCTGAGAGACCCCAGGTGCAGCATAGCGAATATTTTCTAATATATTAGTATCAAATAAGAAAACATTCTGGGGTACAACTGCAATTTTTTCACGGATAATCTTAAGGGGAATTTCTTTAATATTGATGCCTGAAATCAGCAGTTCCCCCTGGTCCACATCATAAAGCCGGGCTAAAAGTTTAGCCAGAGTAGATTTACCAGCTCCTGTTTCCCCTACCAGGGCAAAGATTTCGCCGGCTTTAATTTCTAAATTTAAATCAGTAATAACTTCCTCTTGATCATAGCTAAAAGAAATATCCTTAAATTCAATTTCAGGTTTAAAATTCGCTGAAATCTCTCTGCTTGCTGCTTCTAATCTACTGCTTTCTGCCTCTTCTAACCTATCATCTACTTTAAGGTAACTGTTAATCCGGTCCAGGGCAGCTCCGGCAGACTGATAGGTATTATAGACCTGACTTAAGTCAGCCAGAGGAGCAAAAAAACGGCGGACATAAGCCATAAAGGCAATAATTATCCCTAATGAGATTCTACCGCTAATCACTGCTGCCCCACCTGCTGCCAGGACAATTGCTTCCCCTAAAACTTTTGCCAGCTCCATTAAGGGAAAAAGCAGGGCAAAATATGAGGCTGCCTGGAGATTTGCTTTAAAATTTTTCCAGCTTAAATTTTTAAACTCACCTTCATTTTTTGCTTCCCGATTTAGAGCCTGAATCAACCTAATCCCAGATAAATTTTCTTCTACATCAGCATTTAACTCTGCTAGTTTCTGTCTTACCTCACTATAAGCATTCCGCATTCTCTTGCCTAAAAATCTCACTGATAATAATACAAAGGGAATAACTATAAAACTTAAGAGAGCCAGTCTGTAATCTAAATAAAACATAACTATTACTATCCCGGTAACAGTAAAGAAATCATTGAGTAGATGGATAAAACCAGTAGATAAAAGATCTGTCAGGGCATTTACATCATGGGTGACCGTCGACATAATATTTCCGGTACTTTCTTTTGCATAAAAGCCCATTGAGAGTTTCTGCAGATGTTGATATAGATCTTCTCTGATTTCCGCTATAATATGCTGGCCAATATAATTGGCAAGATAGGTCTGGTGATAAGAAAATAGCCAGTAAACTGCATATGATAAAACCATTAAAAAGGCAATTAAATTTAAGCCACTCAAATTTCCCTGGGCAATATATTCATCAACTGCCACCTTTGATAAGTAGGGACCAGCCAGAGAAGCCAGGCTGACCAGCAACATAGCTAAAATCGCAAAAAATATTTTAATCTTATATGATTTTAAATAAGAAAAAAGAAACTTAACTGTTCTTTTATCTAATTCCTTCAATGAAAAATCCTTTTCCCCTTCAGAGGTTATTCTTCTACCAAACCCTCCTCTCACTTTAGACCACCTGCCTTATTATCTTCTGTCTCAATAGTATTTTTCCTGCTATTTTCTTTATCCTGATTATCTAATTCATTAGTTTCATTTTCTCCATTACTGCTTCTTAAGCTACTTTCCAATTTATTGAAATATGAATCCTGGGCCTTAAGTTCATTATAATTGCCTGACTCAATAATTTTTCCATCTTTAATTACAATAATCTTATCTGCCATCTGAACTGTCCAGAGTCGATGGGCAATAATAAAGCTGGTTCTATTTTCTAAAACCTGCTCCAGAGCCTGATTAAGTTTTTCCTCAGTAGCAGCATCGATACTGGAGGTCGGCTCATCTAAAATTAAAAGTGAGGGTTCAGTCAATAAAACCCGGGCAATTGCCAACCGTTGCTTCTGGCCACCAGAAAGACTGACTCCCCTTTCCCCCACCGGGGTTTCATAGCCTAAGGGCAGAGATTCAATAAAGTCATTAATCTGGGCCACCTGGGCTGCCTGTTTAATTTCTGCAAAACTGGCTTCTGGATTACCATAGGAGATATTTTCTCTAATTGAGGCAGCAAATAAAA
The DNA here is from genome assembly GCA_051745425.1 of Bacillota bacterium. GTDB lineage: Bacteria > Bacillota > Halanaerobiia > Halanaerobiales > Halarsenatibacteraceae > Halonatronomonas. The sequence goes on along the minus strand of JBNJEB010000032.1, from coordinate 8,668 downwards.
AACTCTTTTGCATTACAATTCCAATATTTCCCCTGAGAGAATCAAGTTTAAGCTTCCTAATATCATGGCCATCAATCAAAATCCTGCCCTGGTCAGGGTCATAAAATCTAGGTAACAAATGCAGCAGTGTCGTCTTGCCAGCCCCTGTAGGACCTACCACAGCAACTGTCTCCCCTGGCTCAACTTTCAAATTAATATTTTTTAGAACTTCTTCTCCTTTTTGATAGGAAAAATTAACATCCTGATATTCAACTGCTCCTCTAATTTCTGCTAATTCCACAGCGTTTTCTGCCTCACTTACATCAGACTCTCGGTCTAAAACTTCAAATATTCTTTCTGACGCAGCTGCTGCCTGACTGCCAAAGCTAATCAACATCCCGGTCTGACGGACAGGTCGCAAAAGCATTGAAATATAACTGATAAAAGCAGCCAGAATTCCCAGGGAGATCTCATCTGAAATAACAAGCCGGCCACCATACCAGATTACTGCTGCTGTTCCCAGCCCCATAAAAAAATTAACATAGGGCATCCAGAAGGCTGAAACTTTTGCTGCTTCAAGATTAATATTTAAATACTTCTGGTTTTCTTTCTTAAATTTTTGAAACTCATAATCTTCTCTTCCAAAAAGTTTAATAACTTCAATCCCAATAAAATTTTCTCTAATCATCCCGGTCAATCTGGCAAAACTTTTACGAACTCTTTTAAACATCGGTCTTACCCTTTTAGCATAAACACCTATTCCTAAAATCATTAAAGGTAACATTAAAAGATAAATCAGTCCCAGCCTGTAATCCCAGGTATAACTGATTATAAATATTGCTGCTATAGTTAGCAGATTAGCGGTAATAAAGGTGCTGCCTCGATTAATAAATTGCCTTAAAGTATCTGCATCAGCGGTCAGCCTGGACATCAAATCTCCAGTTTCTGAGCTATCAAAAAAAGAAAAAGAAAGACTATTTAAATGCTGATATAACTCAACCCTCAAATCATGAATTATATTTTGAGCTATGTATTCAGCAAAATAACTTTTAATAAAATCAAATACACCTTTAACTAAAATCACTACAACCATTAAAACTGCTGCCAGGAAAAGTTTATTTAACTCTCCCCGGGCAATGTACTGGTCTATTCCCCTTCTAATAAAAAGTGGAGGCACTAAGCCCAGCAGAGTAGAAATTATAACTGCTGCTGCAGTAATAAATAGTTTTTTCTGATGATTGAATGCATAACCAATAATTCTTAAAACTGTGCTTTTCTTTTTATTGCCCATATTCCCAACCCCATTTAAATTTATTTGCATTTGATTTAGTAAAAACTTAATTAAATTATAACATCTTAATTTAGTTTGTCAAAAAAATATTTAATTATACAAGTTACTATTAAAAATTTAAATCTGATATTTAATTCAATATTATAGCTTAACCAGGTATAAAAAGTAAAAGCCGGCCCTATCAATCCTGGCCGACTTTTGACTGTTATCAAAAAAATTAATAACAAATATTTAATTTATTAAGAGTTAAAAACCTTCATAGGCATTCTTAAATATTCCAACAACATCTTCTAATGAAGCCTGTCTTGGATTAGTCGCACTACTGGCATCAGCCAGAGCATTTTTAGCCAGAGTCTCAAAATCAGCTGGGTCTACATCTTCTAACTCTTTTAAACTTCCTGGAATTCCTATATCAGCTGAGAGATCAGCTATAGCTTTAATTCCTAAGTCAGCTGCTTCCATAAGAGTTAAACCTAAGATATTTTCACCTAAAAGCTCTGCTATTCTCGCTACTTTTTCAGGTTTAGCTAATTTATTAAAATTAGTTACATGAGGTAATAAAATTGCATTACAGATACCATGAGGAAGATCATAGAATCCGCCTAATTGATGGGCCATGCCATGTACAAGACCTAAAGATGCATTGTTAAAGGCCATCCCGGCCAAAAACTGAGCATAAGCCATCTTTTCTCTAAGTTCGTAATCAGAACCATTGGCAACTGCTTTTCTTAAATTTTCACCAATTAATTCAAAGGCTTTTTCAGCAGCTGAATCTGTTAAGGGGTTGGCTATCGTAGATACATAGGCTTCAACCGCATGGGTTAAAGCATCCATACCAGTATTTGCAGTTAATGCCTGGGGTTTTTCAAGCATTAAAACCGGGTCATTAATGGAAACATTAGGGGTTACCCTCCAGTCAACTATAGCCATTTTTATCTTTCTCTTTTCATCAGTTATAATACAGAACCGGGTCATCTCGCTGGCAGTACCAGCAGTAGTATTAATAGAAATCAATGGCATAATAGGTTTATTAAGCTGATTTAAACCTTCATAATCTTCAATTTTACCACCATTTGTTGCAACAGTAGCTATACCCTTTGCACAATCATGAGAACTTCCTCCACCTAAAGAAATTATGACATCAACATCTTCAGAACCTATTAATTCAAGACCTGCTTCAACATTGGAAACAGTTGGATTAGGTTGTACTCCATCGAAAACAATATAGTCTATCCCGGCATCCTCTAAATGATCAGTAACTTTTTCAACTATACCAATTTCTACTAGCACACTATCAGTAACAACTAAAGCCTTAGTACCATTCTGCCTCTTGACATGCTCACCAATTTCACTAACTGTGTCTTTGCCCAATACATTAACTGAAGGAATAAAATACCTGCTTTCTTGTGCCAATTAAGTCACCCCTTTATTGATTTTATGTTTTAACTCAATAAAGTAATTATATATTAGAAATTAATGGCTGTCAAGTTATTAAATTCTCAATAAAGGGAATTTATTCTAGTGATTCAGATAACAATTAAACCCTATTACTCAGCAGCGGCAAAGGCTAAAATACCACCTAAGGCCATGGATAGAAATGCTGCCGCTATAATTCTGTAAAGATCAGGCATCATAAATACAATGGTATGGGCCGGTATCCAGAAGAATGGGATAGTTTTTAACAATACAAAAGAGATAAAACTCTCCCAGTCAATATCATTAATAACAGATTTAAGTTTAATATTTTTTCTGCCTTTTGAGAATTTATCTATATATGTATCAGTTATTCGGTGAAAGCCCATCATTGTTGGAGCAAAAATAAGATTCATAAAAAGACTGGTCTGAAAGGCCAGTGATAAACCACCAGGCTCTCCAGGGAGCATTCCACTGGTCTGCAGGCTGGCTACTCCAGAATTAAATAAACCAAAGACCATGGTAATCCAGATACCTAGAAAACCCCAGATTAAAGCTCTGTAAATTACACCGGTAGGTCGCTTCCATTTCCTGTTTTTAATTCTTAAAGATAAAATCTCACCCATAGTTGCTAATACTGCAAATTTTATAAAGCCCATAATATAGGGGAAAGATGCGGTAAGCCTTTCAAATACTGTTCTACTGGCTGGTATAATTAAAATGCCAATAATAATAAATAATAATAATGTCCAGATAATACCTCTTTTCTGCAAAACTATCCCTCCATGATTTAATATATTTAATAATTCTTTAAAATTTTTCTTATGCTCTCCACTATGGTTTCTATATTATCTACTCCAAAATTCCCTAAATAAAAATTTCAGGTTCTTTTCTTACATCTCCAAAATTATTAACCAGATAACTTTTAATTCTATTAAAACCTGGATCATCAAAGCACTTGGCATCTTCAGGACATTTTTGAATACAACTGCAACATCTAATACATTTGCCAGGTTCAATATCCCTGAAATTTTCAAAAGAAATAATCTCCATGGGGCAGTTTTCAGCACAGATCCCACATTCAGTACAAGCATCTGTTGTTACTGGCTTAATATCTTTAAACCTTTTAGTTCTTTCCTTTAATGGATATTTCCCCTTAACCTTTAATCCAGGAACCTCTGATAATTTTTTAATATCTGTCAGCTTCTCTTTTATCTTAATCCCAAATTCTCTGGCAATTTTTAAATCATCAGTATCAGGTCGCTCACCTGCTATTTCTTTACCATAGGAATGCTCTCCGATAAAAGCTGCCCCGGCAATGCCTTTAAAACCCTTAGCTTCAAAAATATCTTTTAATTCTAAAAGGGCATCATCATAATCCCGGTTGCCATATGTAACTACAAAGACAGCAGGAGTTGAACTCCCCTTAATTTTTTCTATCACATTTACTAAAAATTCTGGAACCCGGCCAGAATAGACAGGTACTCCAGCAATCAACAGATCATTAGCTTCAAAAGAATAAACTTTTTCTCTAGCCTGCTTTTGAGTAAGATCATATATCTGATAATCCTTCTTTATGCCAGCAGCAATCTCTTTACAAATAGCCTCAGTATTACCAGTAGCACTAAAGTATAGTAGTTTTAAATTCATGCTCTATTTGATTCCTCCTGCTTTAAATAACATCTCATATAATCCAAATTATAATCGTTTTACTCTTTATCTTTAAATAGATGGCCATAATAACTATTAGAGTTATAAATCGCTGCAAGGGGATTATGCCCCAATACCCTGTCTTTAACAGCCAGCACAGTAGCTGGAGCTTCCGAGTACTTAAAAAATAGGCTATCATGTCCAACACAGAGCCCTAAAACAATATTAAATTCTGTGCCAGATTCAGCCAGCATCTTAGCCTGGCCCACAGGATTACAGCCAGCTTCAAAATCACTATCTGGATTGAGATGGTCTTCTGGCGGAATCTCCAGCCTGGACTTATTAATACTTCCGCAACAGCAGACAGCTGAATTAACCTTTAATCCTCTGCCAGTAAAATATTGAGCTGCAATCTCTGCCTCTCTTTTAAGGCCAATACAAAAGGCCAGGCCTATATTCTTAAAGTTAGCCTTGAGAGCATACTCTGCTATTTCCTGTAAACGGGGCCATTTCTTATAACCAGTCGATTCAACATAGGCAGCAGTCTTATATAATTTCTTATTCTCTGACTTCTGATATTCAACCAGAGAATCCTCCAGCCAGCTTCCTTCCTCCTGCAGACACCAATCAGGATATTCTTCACCAACTTCCCTGCAGCTTACCTCCTCACATTTTGCACAGACAGAACGAAATTTTTCCTTACTTATACCTTCAGCCATTATTATCTCCCTTCCCTATTGAAAAATTATATATTGATCTGATTAACTTCAAAACCACATTTTAAATGTTCCAAGGTTATCTTTACTCTTAATTTCTTTCTTTAAAGTCTTTTTGGATAATCTTCCAAACCCTTAAAAATATTATAACATACTTTTGCAAATAAATTTTCTGCATTCAAATTTTAATTCCTAATTCTCCCTGGCGCCTTAAAATTAAATAAAAAAATTCGGCATCTGTCAGATAAATTGACAAACCCCGAAATTAAAAATTACATTATTTAAATGTTGTTAAAAATAAATTAATAGAAATTTGCTAATAAGAAACCTTTAAGGACCTTGAAGGGTAAAAATGGTTATTTCCGGAGGGCAGTTAATTCTTATTGGAATTAAACTTAATCCAATCCCTCTATTTACATATAACCTATTAAAGTCTTCTTCATCTTTCTTTTTGATCCATCCATCTACACGAGATTTTTCTTCTGACAATAAATTTAAATAAGAATATTCAGAAGAAAAGGGTAATCTAATTTGTCCTCCATGAGTATGCCCGGCTACTGTTACAGGAGCGGTGTCTGGATCAAGCAAGGTAAAAGTTCTTGGGTTATGCAGCATTACAAATCTTGGAGCATCTTCAGGGAAACTATTAAATGTCTTTTCTACATCCCCTTCATTAGCCCAATAAGATCCTAAACCTGCTATATATAAAGGATTATTTGAATTTGTATCATCTCTTACATTTCCATCTACTAAAGAAAGAGCTACTGATTCATTGTTCAGAACTTTAATCCCGATTCCCCCCAGCATAGAACTCACACGCTCAGCGGTATCTCGATTTATAGGGTCATCCTTTTTGGCTAAGGAATAATCATGATTTCCTAAAACAGAATAAATTTTAAGGTCATCTTCAACTAAGGGTCTTAGATATTCAACCACTGTTTCCATCTGGATCTTATGATCATTATTAGGGTGATAAACATAGTCACCTAATATAAGAACCACTTTAGGTTCGATTTCTATAATTTTATCAATAACTCTAGGTATCACTAAATCATTGTCCATCCACATTCCTATTTGAAAATCTGCAATTACAGCTATCTTTTCTCCTACCCATTCTTCAGGCAGATTAGGGATAACAGCTTGTTCTTCTACTACATCTATTGTATAAGGCTCAATTAAGCCCCAAATTACAAGCAAAATAAAAAAAACACCTATTCCTATAATTATTTTTTTAATTATATTCATTACAGCTACCCCCTTATTTAAAATCAATCTAATTTTCAAACAAGTTCTTAATTATTTTAAGAGGTTTAAACTCATTACAGGTTTTCATTTTTACAACTTCTAAAGAGATAATACAGACCAATAACCAGGCTAGTCCACCTGCTTGACCGGCTATCACGTCACTCGGAAAATGAACCCCTAGATAAATTCTAGATGTAGCTATAAGAATTATTAGTAAAATCAACACAACAGAATAAACCTTTTTTTTAGTCTTAGATAACTTGCTTCTTAGAATAAGATAAACAATAAATCCATAAAAAATTAATGAACCCATAGCATGTCCACTGGGAAAACTATATCCCCCAACATCAATTTGTTGATTTATAGATGGTCGATCTATTTGATAGTAACGCTTTAATACCGCAATAATCAAACCTCCACCGCCAACTGATATTATTAAGAACAGAATTCCTAACTTATTTCTTTTCTTAAACCAGAGATACAAAACTATAAAAATACTCGCTACAATTATAAACCATATTGACCCCAGTTCTGTGATAAAACCCATCAGATCCTGGATTACAGGAGATGAAGTATATGGAAGAAAATCTATAATAGCATTATTAAAAACATCTATTTGTTGATTTACTACAATTTCAGAGATTTCCGAAAATATCACGATCGAAAGAATTATAACCCCGAAACCTATCAGTATAAGTATAAACGGAAAAACAAAGTTTTTCACTTCGGTTTTATTCATATCAAATACATTCCTTTCACACTTATTAATAAGCTTCTTGAACCTATATGCCAGGTGGGTTATAGAACAAGATAAAATATATTTAAAGCTTATTAGTTATAACCTTTTAAAACATCAGGAATACTGCTACCATTTTGACTCAATACTGCAATAAAACCTTTACTTTTCCCTATCAGATTAAGCTAATCGTTATCCAACTTTCTATGCTCTTTAAGATAGCTGTAATTTTACATCTAATCTTGGAATTAAAAGTTCAGAGATTCTGAATTAAAATATACTTGTCTAAATTTAATTTTACTATATAAATTATAACCATAAAAGAGTGTTGAAATGGTATTATCTAAAAATAAAATAGAGTAATCACGCTAAGATAACGCTATTAATTATTAAATCAATATAATGATTTTCTAATCATACAATTAGATAATATTAAATAAATCTTTATAATTAATATGAATTGTAATTCTTATCTGATGAAAGAAACTAAAGAATTGATAAATCAAACTGCTTGATATTATTTTTTCTGATGGATCAATTTTCAGTTTCAATCTAGCTAATCTAAAGTCAGTGGAAAAAGTCCTGAATTTAAGCAGCAGATCAGGGATGGGCATATTCATTGCAGGGCTGCAGGTTGCCTGGTATGGAGAAGTGACAGGGATTGATATTACAGACAAAAAAATAGCCCTGTTTATGGGCTATTTAATATATTTAAATATTAACCAGAATTTTAATGATCGTTTTCTTCTGACTCTTTGTCATCCTTACTAGAATGCTTAAAATTTTCAACCTTACTTATTAATTCTGGTGCCATATCAATTAGTTTATTCAGAGATCTTTTAGCATTTATCTGTATTAATTCAACTTCATTATCATTTTTAATAACTAATAGCGCAGTTGGAGAAATCCTGCAACCCAGGCCTCCGCCACCGCCTTCACTTTTACCGCCTTTTTTAGAATCTTCTCCTAAACCCCCACCTAAACCGAATGAAGCAGTCACTATAGGAATTACTTTAACTTTTCCAAAAACCATCGGTTCACCGATAACTGTTTCCGTCTTCAAAAATTTATCCAGTTTATCATACATTGTCTCCATTACTGTTCCTGTCATTTCCATTATTAGAACCCCCTTTTATTTTATTAAATAAAACTTTATAAAAACCAATTTTCCCAATAAATCTTAAGAAGGAAAATTGACTTAATTAAATTTTACTACATAAACTATAATCTTAAAAGAATTCTGTAATGGTTCTATATATAAATATAATGAATTTATCACGCTATAATGACAGAAACAGATATTAAATCAATATAATAACTTTCCAATCACGAAAACTTTTTTATTCACTGATATTACTTAACCAAAGATAGCTCCCCTTCTTAATAACTATAATTAGAATATACTTTTCTTTCAAGAAATCTTGTGATAGATCCTGCTGGCAGCCAAAAAATTAAGAGGATAAATAGATAGCTCATTCCAAAATTAACTGCAATTAAGATAATTATTATCCAGCAAATCATTTTGATGATCCCACTTAGAATATATCCATACTTGCCTACTAATGAGCCTGTCGGTAACCCTTTTTTCCATTTCAAGTTTTGATAACTTAACCAGCTGCCAATACCATAGGTTAAAGT
>JBNJEB010000031.1:0-14786 GCA_051745425.1 Bacillota bacterium | reverse complement strand
AATTTGGAGCGGGATCCATAAATTGCACTTGATAATCCTGCTGGACCGCCTCCAACAATAAGTAAATCATATACTTCTGACATTTAAATCAGCTCCTTAATAAGATCATAATCTATAAGTTGATAGTCTTTCTTTACAGCCTCATTTAATTTTTCCGAAAAATTTTCTTCAAGATCATTTTTAAATTGATTATATTTCTGTAATGAGCCTTCCATAATTTCTAAAGATCTCATATTTAATTGGTCATCTGGTTCTAAAATAATTGTTCTATATGGATTAGACCAGGGTTTTACACTTCCTGCAAGCGGATGAGTGACTAAGTTGTAACCCTGATGAATCAAATCTCTAGCTTTTATTAAAACTTCATCTAAATCAGCAAAGAATAGAATTGTATTTTTAGTTAGAGCACTCTCTGATTTCACAAGAGGATTATTTGTGATTATTGTAAAAACTTTTTCTTTTTTCTGAGTCAATTTAATAACCTCATTTCAAAAAACTTTAACTTAAATAATAAACGAAAAAGACAGAACAGTAATGAGATACCATTACCGCCCTGTCTTTAAACCTGAGAGATTACCTGCCACAAAAAGCAGGCTGCTCCTTCGGTACAATCTTGCTTCTCCAGAGATATGTCCAGAAGTAGTCCTTTTACCTGAGAGTTTCACCTATAAACCTGGCTGGATTATAAGTTTACCCCTTCGGTGGCTATTAAATTAATAGCTCTCTCCCACTTCCTTCTTCCATATTGAAACTATTTAATTTTAATACGAATGTTTTCACATTTAATTTCTGGTTTAAGTATATCTAAGTTGCCTTGTGATGTCAAGTACTTTTTCTATTATATTACCTTATATTTTTTATAATTTAAATTAAAAGGCCGGCCTAATCAGGCCGGCATAATTTCATAATTTAACTTAATTCAATTTACTCAATTTCAATTGCTCTCCGCTTTGGTTTGGTTGGTTCTTCTTTAGGCAGATCAATCTTTAAGATTCCATTGTCATAACTTGCCTTTATATCATCTTCATTAACATTGTCTATATAGAAGGAACGCTGATATGATCCACTTCTTCTTTCACGGCGTATATAATTTTCTTCTTCTTCCTTTACTTCCTGGGTTTGATTTGCTGAAATTGTTAAACGATCATTATCAATCTCTAGTTCTATATCATCTTTATGCATTCCAGGTAATTCAGCTTCAATAACATATTTATCTTCCTTTTCAATTATATCAGCCTTAAAGTTGGCTGCCATGCTAGTAAAGCTATCATCAAAGAAACTATTAATTAAACTTTCCATCGGATCCTGTCCCTGCATTTCACGACTTCTTCTTCTGAAAGGTACTAAATCAAACATTAAAACCACCTCCAGCTATATTTTTTATTTTTTTGACCATCACTGATCTTTATTTCAATTATTATTATAAAGAATTTTATGCTAATGGTCAAGTATGGTCAGAGGTGGTTTTAATTATAAATTTTAATATAGCTGCTATTAAAGTAATTTAGCTTCAAATTTCTTAATCAAACTCTATTAATGGCGTGGTTCCTCATTATTACTCTCTTCAGTTTCTTCAGTCTCTTTTTTATCTCCAGCCTTCATTTCCTTTATATTTTCTGCCATTTCTTCTAGAGTTTCTTTAACTTTAGCATGAACTTCTTCAGCAGGTTTATCAAAGAACAGTTCTATAGCTTCATCTACGTCTGTTATTGTATAAACATTAAATTCTCCTGATTCTACACTATCAACAATCTCATCTTTTAACATTAGATTTTCTTTATTCTGTTCAGGAATTACAACGCCCTGTTCTCCTGTTAAATCTCTGGATTTACAGACCTGATAAAAACCTTCTATTTTATGATTAACACCGCCTATAGGCTGAACTATTCCTCTCTGATTCATTGAACCTGTAATGGCTAAATCCTGTCTCAATGGAAGTCCAGTAACAGACGAAATTATGGTGAGAAGTTCTGCGCAGGATGCACTATCTCCATCAACTCCTGAATATGATTGCTCAAAGGCTATTGATGCTGATAATGATAAAGGTTTTTCCTGAGCATACTTGCCACCTAAATAACCGGATAGGATTAAAACTCCTTTATCATGTATTTTCCCACTCATTTTAGCCTCTCGCTCAATATTTACTACTCCTTCCTGCCCCAGATAAGTCTGGCAGGTGATTCTGCTAGGCCTTCCAAATGAATATTCTCCATTCTGATAGACTGACAACCCATTTATCTGGCCCTTTTCTTCGCCAGTAACATCTATCATTAAATGGTCTCTTTCGATCATTTCTTGAATTTTTTCTTCAATAAGATTGGATCTATCTTCTTTTTTATCAATTGCTTTAACTATATTATCAGCTACAACAAACTCATTTTCTTCCAGTTCTGCCCAGGTATTGGATTCATAAAGAAGTTCCATAATTTTATTAAACCTGGTAGACATTTTTTTAGTATCGCCTGTAAGTCGGCTACTATATTCAATGATTTTAGAAACAGCATCAACAGTAAAATGTTTTAGTCCTTCCCTTTCACAGACTGAAGCAACAAATTTAGCAAACTTCTTCATATTCTCAGCATTACGTTTCATTTCTACATCAAAGTGGGCTTTAACCTTAAATAATTTTTTGAATTCCTCATCATAATGATAGAGTAATCTATAAATATAAGGATTCCCTATTAATATTACTTTCACATCAATATCAAAGGCCTCTGGCTTTAAAGAACTGATTGGAAAAGTTCTATATTGTTCCCCAATATTTTCTACCTTTAGTTCCTGATTAATTAAAGCTCTCTTTAAAGTTTCCCAGGAAAAAGGATTTGTTAATACATCTCTGGCCTGCAATACCAGATAACCACCATTGGCCTTATGCACTGCTCCTGCTTTAATCATTGTAAAATCTGTGGTAATAGTACCCATCTGACTCTTTCCTTCAATTTTACCAAATAAGTTATAATATGTCGGATTAGTCTCATGAATCACCGGTCCACCTTCAGTTTTTGAATTATCAACTAAAAGATTAACTTTATATCTGATTAAAAAACTGTCTCCATCCTGAAACTGGACAGGAAAGGGCAATTGGCTTTCTTTTTTATCTTCCATAAATTGATCTAGATTTTCTAAAATATCTTCCTGCACATCATTAAAATATTCAATTACTTCTTCTCCACAGTCTGAAAAACGATGCTTTAACTGATCAATTATAGGTTGAACTACTGCCAGACCCATCTTTGATTGTAACTCATCCATCTCTTCCTGGGCATCTTCTTTCATCTCTCTAATTTTACGTAATAATTTCTCAAGACGCTTTTTAATGTCCTGGCTTTTATTACGAATCTCCTGTCTTTTTTCATCATCATATTTCTGATAATCTTCCTGGTCAAGAGGCTCCCCATCTTGATCTAAAGGAACAGGTACTGGACCCTGTTTGGTATTCTGGAGCATGAAACCTTCTTCACGGATCTCCTGATCAAAATCTTCCATCATTTTATTTGATTTCCGCTGATATTCAGCCATTATTTCACTTCTTTTTTCTTCGAATTCTTCGCCTTCAAATTGATTAGGAATTTCTTCTTTTAATTCCTCTACCACTCTTTCCATCTCTTCTTTAAGATGTTTGCCTCTTCCAGCAGGTACAGTTAATGCTTTGGGATTTTCAGAATCAGAAAAGTTAAATATATAAATTAAATCATCAGGGGTATCTAACTGATTAGCTTTTTTATTAGCTATCTTTTTGGCATAAGTTTTCTTGCCTGTCCCTGGAATACCTGCCATAAATATATTATAACCTTCTCGATCAATTGTACATCCGAAATCAACTGCTTCAACCGCTCTTCTTTGCCCTATTATATCTTCCTCATATTTCTCTAAATCATCAGTTGTTTTAAAATCTAATTCTTCAGATAAACAGACACATCTTAATTTTTCTGCTGATAGTTTCATCATTAAAAACCCTCCTAGAAATTAATAATAAATTACCTGCTCAACCAGTAAACTTGATTATAATAAAATAATAAGTTATAATATTAACATGAACTAAATTTTTTTGCAAGTTATTGTGATTATAAGTACAACAAAGGATTTCTTAAAAATACATTTTTAAAGGGGTTGATAAAGTATGCCTGAGACTAAAAATATTCCGGACAAGATTATTCAAAGATTGCCCCAGTACTATGTCCAGCTAAAAAAATTACTATCCGATGATACAGAATACATATCGTCAGAAAAGCTTTCTAAAATTATGGGCTTTTCAAGTTCCCTGATAAGAAGGGACTTAAGCCATTTTGGTAGCTTTGGGAAAAAAAGTTATGGTTACGATATAAATTGCCTTTATGAAACGATCTCAAAAATCCTCGGTTTTTCTAAAAACAAAAGAATGATAATAATTGGTGCTGGATTTCTAGGCCGAGCACTGGCTAATAACAAAAGTTATAAAGAAAGAGGCTATGAATTAATCGGATTATTTGATAAAGATCCTGCAATAATTGGTTTAGAATTTAATGGTTTGAAGGTAATGGATATTGAGTTTGTTAATGGTTTTATAAAACAGCATAATGTTGAAGTTGCAGCTCTAGCAGTCCCTTCAGATGAAGCCCAAAAAGTAGCAAATTTATTAATAGATGCTGGCATTGAAGGTATCTGGGATTTTACTGAAACACCAATTTCAATACCTGAAAATATCATCTTAGTAGAGCAAAATATGAACGATGGTCTCTGCAAGCTATCCTGTAGATTAATGCAGACGAGCAATCATTATAATAAAATTTAAGTTAATGATTGCTCTGGTCTTTTAATAATAGATCTTCTCTGTCTTCATTAATTCTATTCCAGACTTTTGATCAACTAATTCAATTAAAGATGAAAAAGTCCTTTCAATTGGTCTCCTGGAATTACTTACAGAAACAATCCCTATTACAGAACGCTGCCATAGGTCCTGATTATCAATTTCTGCAATTGAAACATTAAATTTATTAGCGATTTTATCAAGAAGACTTTTAATTAGTCTTCTTTTTTCTTTTAATGAATTAGCTCCTGGAAGATATAGTTCCAATCTTAAACCAATAACTATCATCTTTCCACAACCGTCAATTCTCCAAAGACCACACTTCCATCAACTATTAAATCTGGCCTATCTTCTGTTTCCAGGGCCGGACTCCGATAGCTATATTCACCAAATGAAATATTATTTCCATCAGGCATCTTAGCACTCCCAAATGCTGAGCTCACATTTATTTCAGCAAGTTGATCCCGGTCAATAATTAAGGCTCCTGAACCAAAGATAACATTGATTTCGATATTTCTAATTTGATCAGCTTCTAAATTTCTTAAATCTAACTCTCCGCTGCCAAAAATTATACTAAATTCATCTTCAGTAATATCCTGGGCTGTTATCTTGATATTACTAAAAATCGCGGTTGAACCATCTCTATAACTTCTATGAAATGTTGGACCTCCAATCATTAAACTAACTCCAAAATATATAAAAAATAAGGCAATAAAGATTCTAAAAAAGGGAATATTAATATTAAAAGATCTTAATATTGCAGAAATCCCAAATAAAATCAGTACTACTCCCCAAAAAGTCTGAGTAAACAAAAATCCTATTCTCATATTATTCCTCTCCTTTTTAAAAAACTGATGAACTTCTGGCCTTTATAAATTCACCTCTACCAGCTTCAGCGGTGAAAATCCCATCCTTTATAATAGTTTCACCTTTAGAAATTGTTTCAACAGGATAACCGATAACAGTAAAGTCAGCATAAGGAGAATAACCTGCTGCAGAATGTAATTGATCATCAGCCAATTCAACTTCTTTATTCGGGTCAAATATTACAAGGTCTGCAGTTGAACCCTCCTTTATAGCTCCTCTTTCCGGGTATAAACCAAATATTTTAGCCGGTTCTGTTGATAAAAAAGCAGCTAATTCTTCATAATTAATTAACCCTCTATTTACACCAAAATGATGAAGTAGAGGTAATAGTGTTTCAGAACCAGGTATCCCAGGTAAAGCACTTATCGGGGAACTAGTCAATCCTTTTTGTTCAAGATCAAATGCACAATGATCTGTTGCAACAACCTGAATCTCTTTATTAATTATTGCATCCCAGATTTCTTGATGATCTTCAACTTCTCTCAATGGAGGCACCATGAAATATTTTTCTGAATCATCTCTTTCTAAATATGAACGATCTAATAATAAATAATGGGGAGTTGTCTCTCCATAAATTTTAATCCCCTCGCGCCTGGCTTTTCTAACAGCCTGAATTCCTTCTTTTGAAGAAATATGAACAATATACAGAGGTAGATTTTTTTCTGCAGCTATTTTAGATAAATCTTCAATTGCCTTTCCTTCAGCTTCCCCTGGCCTTAAATCTGGATGATCAGAAAATTTAATTACATCTTTGACAGCTCTATAATCTTTTAATTTTTCCTGAATAATATCTTCATCTTCACAATGAGCAATTATTAATAAATCTAATTCTTTCGCTCTCTGAAAAAGGTCAGGCAGATTTTCATCTGCAATCATATAGCCTTCTTTTTTATAAGTCGTAAATATTTTTAAATTGGTAATCCCAAAATCTTTAATCTCAGCAAGCTCCTCAGCAATTTTATCATCAAAACTTTCAACTGTCTGATGAAGATGAAAATCTATAACAGCTTCAGATTCTGCTTCAGCAATTCTTTCTTTTGCTGAGTCTAATAAACTCTTATCAGCCTGATGATCTGAAAAATCAATAAAGGTAGTCACACCGCCATGGGCGGCTGAAATTGAACCTGTTTTAAAATCATCAGCTGTAGTAGTTCCCCGGGAATGAAGAAGATAATGGGTATGAGCATCAATAACCCCGGGCATTACAATCTTATCTTTCGCATCTATGATATCATATTCTCCTGCAGGTTCTTCAGCATCTGGAGAAATAATTTTTAAGATCTTATTATCTTCGATTATTATATTTTTTTCTTCAAGACCAGTTTCTAAAACAACTTTTCCTCCAGAAATTAATCTTTTCATATAATAACTCTGCCTCCTCTATTATTAAATTTTAATAATTTTACTAAAGCCGGCCGAAAAACGGCCGACTAAAATTTTAATATTTAACTCTATTCCCTGTTAATAGATAAATAGTTTCTTCGCCAATATTGGTGGCATGATCTCCAATTCTTTCAAGAGATTTAGCTACTTTCATAAATCTAAATACCTGATTAACGTCCTGCCTTGCTTCTTTTTTACTAATTAATTTTATATTTTTATCATAAAGCTGGTCATATATATTGTCAGCTTTTTCATCATTACGACAGGTTGCCTCAGCTAAATCTACATTCTTGGTTACAAAAGCCTCCAGGGAAGCATCTAACATATCTTTAACTATCTCTGCCAGTTCTGGTATCATTACCAGGGGCTCAAGATATTCTTCATTTCTAATTTCAAGTACAACCTCTGCAATATTAGTTGCATGATCTCCAATCCGCTCAAGATTGGCAGCGATTTTGGAGGTTACCAGAGCAAAGCGAGCATCTCCAACATAGGGTTTTTCTAGAGCAAGTAATCGAGTTATTTTGTCTTCAATTGTAAAATGCTTATTATCAAGAATATCGTCTCTTTCAACAACTTTAAAAGCAAGATCTCCATCTTTTGTATCCAGGGCTTTTATAGAATTATGCAACATCTCTTCTGCTATTTCACTCATATCACTTAGATCATTAAGAATTTCTTCTCTTTTTTCATCATATACTTTTGACATTTATTTAACCACGCCCCCTTCAAAATAATTAAAACTTAAACCTCTACATAATTTATTATTCTGTATTTCTTAATAAAATCCTGCAAAAATTATATTAAACTATTCAGGTTTGCTTTTATTATTTTAATCAGGTAAAATACTAATAGCCTATCATTCTAAATAGGAGGAATTACTTATGGATAAAAATATTCAAAACTTTTTAAAATCAACATATTATGAAAATTTAAGTCCTTCAGATCAGAGTAAAGAAAAACCTGCTCCGCCAATGGTTAACAAACCAGAAAAAGTGATTGAAAGTTTTAAATTGCCTGATCCAGAAACAATCGAATTGCCCGACAAAAATATTTTTAATATCTTAGAAAATAGAAGAAGTAGAAGGGCATATGCCAATTCTCTACTCAACAAAGAACATCTTTCAATACTATTATACTATACACAGGGCATTAAGAAAACCTTATCTGATGGAAAAAATATGAGAACTGTTCCCTCCGCCGGAGCCAGACATCCATTTGATACTTATTTTTATTTAAATAAGAGTAAAGAGTTGCCTGCAGGTCTTTATTATTATAATCCTCTTGAACATAAAATCGATCTATTAAATAATCAGGATTTAACAGAAAAATTAATTGAAGGTGCTATCGGTCAGAAATTTATTAAAGATGCTGCCGCAATTTTCTGCTGGGTTGCAAACTATTACCGGACTGCCTGGAGATATAGCGAAAGGTCATTTAGATATGTACATCTCGATGGTGGCCATATCTGCCAGAACTTATATCTAATAGCTGAAGCTTTAAATTATGGCGTCTGTGCAATTGCTGCCTTTGATGACGAAAAAATGAATGATTTATTAAAAATTAACTCTGAAGATAGAGCTGTAGCCTATATGGCTAGTTTAGGTGGTCAGAGAAACTAAACTATCTTAAAATTTAAACATTACAATATACCTTTACATTCTAAACTTATACCTATATAATACTAGACAATAAGATAATATAACCTTTATAAGACTATAATACTATAAGAAAGGGTGATAGTCATGAGTTTAGAAAAGAATAACGTCTGTCCACACTGTCACAGTTCTAATTGGAGTAGTAATGAATATTGTACTCACTGTAGCGGCGAACTTTATGAAAACTCAATTAAGAATAATGACAGGACTTCTGTTTTATTAACTAAATTACCAATGGGACTTTAATATATTCCAGACAGGAATATTACTCAATAGCTTCTGGCAAATGCCAGGGGCTATTTTTATTTATAATACAATAAATCCAATTAAGGCAATAAATAAAGCCAGCCAGATTAGTTTATTATAATCCCAGATTCTTCTACCATTATAACTTACAAATGGGAAAAATGGTAAGGCAACATCAAAAATAAGCATATTTGTTACTGCCATTAATAAGATTTCAAGAAATTTAGTTTGACTCAAAAAATTAAACTTTAAAAACCAGCCTAAAACCAGCAATGCTCCTGAACTGGCTAAAGACTGCCTGGCCAGCTTAGTTAATTTATTCTGATACGACCAATTTTCTCCTTCTGGATAAAAGGTCCCTGGCACTGGAATATAACCCCCTGTAAATACTGCCATTATAATTGCAATTACATGTCCGCTTTCCCAGATATTATACTCTAATTTCAAGCCTGAGCCTCTGCCAGCGATTATACCTGCTAGATCTCTTATCCCAAAGGTTACTCCAATCGCCATAAAAACAGTCATTATATCCCCTGGATTAATATCAATTAATTCAGTTCTAACTAATGCAATAAACATTATTAATGAACTCAAAGTTAAATTAAATAGCCAGAGTTTTATATCATTAAATTTACCTTTAGCCTCTTCAAGTTCATTTTCTGTTTTCTTACCACTTGTTTTGATATCTAAATGCCAGAGATGATGGCCTAAATCAAAGAGATGATGAGTCTGATACCAGATCTGAACTGTGTTAGTCTTAAATTTTTTGATTTGAGCAAAAAAATTTAATTTAGAAAAGCCCTGATCATTTAAAAGGTTAAAAGCCGAACTATTATAGCCTTCAATACAGGCAAAAACTTCCTGACATCCCCCGATTTTTAATTTATAAATAGCTTTTTGTATAAGTTTGCTTCCAATACCTTCTCCCTGATGCTCCGGGGCGGTAAATAACCAGTAAATAGCTCCTGAGTTAATAGCTTTAGAATGAGCAAACTGTCCATAGACTATTCCAGCTACAATTTGATTTTCCTTTAAAGCTACTAAAGTTGTTGGTTTATGGTTAAAAAATAACCAGGCTGTAATCGGAAAAGTCTCTTTGACTATTGATCTTACAATCTTTTCTTCCCCTGGTCTCATCCTTCTAATTTTTAATTTAGCTTGATTCATTTATTCCACCTCTTTAATTATAAAAACCTTCTTGCTTTTCATTTTCTTATATATTATAATACTGAATATAATAAGGAAATAAATATTAAAAGCTGTCGAGCTTTAATCAAGCTTTCAGGCTTTCGCCTCAATCTCTGGCGAGGGTCTTTTTCTTTAATTTTTACATATGGTAATTTAATATTTCTAAGGAGTGATAATTGATGTTAGATCTAAAGTTTATTAGAGAAAACCCTGATTTAGTAAGAAATTCTCTGACTAAAAGAAAGCTCAATCCTGAATTAGTTGACGAATTTTTAGAATATGATAATAGAAGAAGAGATATTCTCTATGAAGTTGAACAATTGAGACATAAAAGAAATGTTGCCTCAGAAAAAATCGGCCAGCTAAAGCGAGCTGGTGAGGATGTTCAACCGATGATTTCTGAAATGAAAGATGTTTCTGACCGAATTAAAACTTTCGAAAATGAACTTGACGATGTCGAAAAAAAAGTTAACTCTCTTAGACTTGAGATCCCTAATATCCCCCATGCTGATGTGCCAGTAGGCGATGATGAGGAAGAAAATGAATTAATAAGAAAATGGGGCGAGCCTAGAGAATTCAATTTTGATTTTAAGCCTCACTGGGAGCTAGGTGAAGACCTTGATATCTTAGATTTTGAAAGAGGAACAAAAGTAACTGGATCCCGATTTACATTTTTAAAAGGGGCAGGTGCCCGCTTAGAGCGTGCCCTGATAAGCTTCATGTTAGATTATCACAGAGAAAATCATAATTATGAAGAAATCTTCCCGCCTTTTATTGCCAATAGTGATAGCATGACTGGAACTGGCCAACTGCCTAAATTTGCTGCTGATATGTTTAAACTTGAAGATGAAGATTATTATCTTATTCCAACAGCTGAAGTTCCTATTACAAACCTTTATAGAGAAGAAATACTGGATATAGATGACCTCCCAATCTATCACTCGGCCTATAGTGCCTGCTTTAGAGCAGAAGCTGGTGCCCATGGCCGTGATACAAGAGGAATTATTAGACAGCATCAATTCAATAAAGTAGAGATGGTTAAATTTGTTACTCCAGAAACATCTTATGATGAGCTTGAAAAGATAACAAGTGATGCTGAAGACATTCTTCAGGCTCTTGAACTGCCATACCGAGTTGTCAGGTTATGTAGTGGAGATCTAGGTTTCTCTGCCGCCATGACCTATGATTTAGAAGTCTGGCTCCCGGCTTATGATACCTATAGAGAAATATCTTCCTGCTCTAATTTTGAAGATTATCAGGCCAGAAGAGCCGGACTCCGTTTCCGGCCTGATCCAGATTCCCAGACAAGATACCTTCACACTTTAAATGGTTCTGGTCTGGCAATCGGTAGAACAGTAGCTGCTATTCTTGAAAATTACCAGAATGAAGATGGTACTGTCTCTATTCCAGAAGTATTAAAGCCTTATCTTGGCGGTCTGAATAAAATTGAACCTAAATAAATTTTATCATATAACCATTAAATAAAAAAATGCCCACATTTAGTGGGCATTTTTATATATATAATTATTTTATATCTATTTAAAGAACAACATTAACCGGACTGGCTTCTGCCATTTCAAAATCTATTTCAGCAAAACTTTCTTCAACTTCTAACTGATAACCTAAATCTTCAGTCTCTTCCATTTCTTCAAATTCTTCTTCATCAGGTACGCCACAGGCTGCTGCTGCAAATACTACCAGAGCTAAAACAAGACTAAGAGCTACTGCTTTTTGAAATTTAGTCATCATTCACACCCCCTTGTTTATTTTAATGATAGAAAATAGATAAACTCTTTAATTTTTAATTTCTGATTATAGTATAAAATACAGTTGTGATAAAATTGTAAAGAAATATTAAGAATATATCAAAATAAACCAGATATATTTATGAATAATTGAATTATTTCTAAAATATAAAAAACCCTGCCCGGGGAAAGGCAGGGAAAACATGGAGGAGGAAAACAATTTCCTATTTATCGGTTAAAATAACTTACTATTTATCTTAAATAACTTACTTATTTATTGAACATATTCTATAAATTCTTCAGTAACATTTTCTGCTCCACTAACAACAGCTGCATCAATGAAAATCAAATCATAACCCTTTTCTTCTCTAAAACTATCAAGATCTGGTTGAATTGTTTCTAAGAGATCATCACTTAAATCCTGCTGAATTTTCTGAGCTTCCTGCTGCATCTGTTGTTGCAATTGCTGCATCTCTTCAGCATCCTCTTCAGCATCTAATTCCTGAGCCTGTTCCTGAAAATCTTCCTGTACTTTCATTATCTCTGCCTGTAAATCTTCTTCTAAGTCTGCAGCTGCAGGATGTTCCTGGGTTACTCTTTCCATTTCAACTACTGCAGCATCCATTGCAGCTATCGGAGAAGTTAATAAAAAGACCAGAGCTAAACCTAATACCATCGGTAATACTTTATTTTTATTTAACATTTAATATAAGCACCTCCAAAAATTTTAATTAAACTAAAAATCTATATTTATTTATTTTGCAATTAATATTAAATTTTAGTTTAAACAAACCCCCTCCGGCTTCATTTTTGACTCATTTGTTTTAGTCTATTTAAAAGTATAATAGTTGAATGTGAGAGTTTTATGTTAAAAAAATTAGATATCAACGAAAAATAAATCTAAATAATAATTTGCATTTTAATTTTATCTATGTTAGAGTAGTAAGCAGTGGCAAGAAAAAACTAATCTTCTTGCTTTTTTAGAAAAATTAGGAGGAATAAATTTTAATGATTTACACAGGTACAGTAAAATGGTTTAATGATCAAAAAGGTTTTGGCTTTATTGAAAGAGAAGGCGACGATGATGTATTCGTTCATTATTCAGCTATCCAGGATGAAGGTTTCAAATCTTTAGAAGAAGGTCAGGAAGTTGAATTTGAAGTCGTTGAAGCAGACCGCGGCCCACAGGCCGAAAACGTTGTTGCAGTTTAAATAAAATAAATGTTTAATTTATGATATAGCAACTATTTCCCTGACTATATGTAATGTAGTCAGGGTTTTTTAATGTTTGATAAAAATATAAATACAGGAAGTGAATATATATTGAATAAAATTAAATTTACAGAGTTAGGGCTTTCATATGAAATCTTGAAAGCAGTTGATAAGATGGGCTTTGAAGTAGCAACCCCGATCCAGAAAAATGCAATCCCAGAAATTATGAATGGCAAAGATATTATTGGCAGGGCTCAAACAGGTACAGGAAAGACTGCGGCATTTGGGATACCCTTATTAGAAAAAATTGATGAAAACTTAAAAAAACCCCAGGCAATTATTTTATGTCCAACTAGAGAATTGGCCATCCAGGTTAGTCGAGAACTTAAAAATCTCGCCCAATACAAACATGGAATTCAGACCCTCCCGGTTTATGGAGGTCAGAGTATCGGCAAACAGATAAGCGCATTAAATAAAGGCGCTCAAATCATTATTGGAACTCCTGGTCGGGTAATGGACCATATGCGCAGAGGCACATTAAAGCTTAATAACATAGACTTTCTTGTCTTGGATGAAGTCGATGTAATGCTTGATATGGGCTTTATAGATGATATTGAAACTATTTTAAGGGATATACCTGAAGATAGACAGACTCTATTCTTCTCAGCAACTATTCCAAAATCCATCCATAAATTAAGTAAAAGATATCAGAAAAATTCTCAGTTTGTAAAAGTAGCCAAAGAGAAAATGACAGTCCCCAGTATTGATCAGTATTATTTAAAAATAAAGAGAAAAAATAAATATATGGCTCTGACTAGATTAATTGAATACCATAACCCTAATTTGGCACTGGTCTTCTGTAATACCAGAAAAATGGTTGATGAACTTACCTCTGAACTAATGGCTGATGGCTATTTAGTTGATGGTCTTCATGGAGGGTTAAATCAAAGTCAGAGAGATAGAGTCATGTCAGCTTTTAGAGATAAAAGAATAAAAGTTTTAGTGGCAACTGATGTAGCAGCCCGGGGAATCGATGTAGATAACGTAGAAGCAGTCTTTAATTTTGATCTTCCCCAGGATACTGATTATTATGTCCACCGGATTGGCAGAACTGGAAGAGCAGGTAATAGTGGCAAGGCCTTTTCCTTTGTTGCCAGAAGAGATAATAACCAATTAAATAAGATCAGGCGCCATACAAAGAGTCGGATTGATCAGGGCAATATCCCAACCCTGAATGATATTGAAAAAATTAAATTCAAGCATTTAATTGATGATATCGCAGAATATATTGAGTCAGAAGATCTAAGCAAATATTTAAGTATGATAGAAAATACTCTAAATAACGATTACTCAGTCAAAGAGATTGCTGCTGCTCTATTAAAGAAATCATTAACCCAGCAGGAAGAAGAAACTGAGACTATGGAAAGCTTTGGCGATACAGGAGCAGAGCCTGGAATGGTCCGCTTCTTTATGAATGCTGGAAGCAGAGATCAGCTAACTCCTGGCCATGTTGTCGGAACAATTGCCGGAGAGTCAGGAATTGCCGGAGGGAATATTGGCGCAATCGACATCTATGAAAACTTCAGTTTTGTTGAAGTTCCAAGAGAAGATGGCCAGCAGGTATTAACAACTATGAACAATAACTTTATTAAAGGCAAAAAAATCAATATGGAACCTGCTAATGCAAAGTAAAAATTAATT
>JBNJEB010000030.1:0-15309 GCA_051745425.1 Bacillota bacterium | reverse complement strand
TAGATATAAAAACTATTTCTGATCTTGCTGATCATATTAATGAAATTAAAAATTAAAAAAAAGTTAAGAGCTGCTAAAATTTAAAGCAGCTCTTACTTTATTTTAACTCATTTTTTATTCTATAGCATCCTCAACAGCTTCAATTATCCCTTCACTGGTCATAGTTGCACCAGATGCAACATCAACTTCAGTTGACTGGGCATCAATAATTGCAGAAGGTATTTCTTCAAAAGCAGGGTCCGAAAAGTCATCGGTCTCATCATGATCAATTATATTGATTGCTTTTATTTCATCCTCAGGCCCTAACTCTACCTCAACAACAATATCTCCTCCATAACCTTCACCAACACCTTCTACAACTCTGGTCTCATCTCTGTCTTCCTCATCTGGAGCACTTTCCTGGTCTGATTCTTCACCTGAGTCAGCTTCAGGTTCAATTTCAGCGTCATCTAAAGCTGTAGCCACTGCTTCCATTATTGCTTCACTGGTCACTGTTGCTCCTGAAGCAATATCTACATCTGGACTCTGACTTTCAACTATCGCTGCTGGTATCTTCTCTATAGCAGGATCTGAGATATCATCAGTCTCACTATGCTCCACAACATTTACTTCAACAATATTATTGTCAGCATCAATACCTACCTCTACAACCAGATCCCCTCCATAACCCTCAGAAACGCCTTCTATTGTCTTTACTTCTTCTTCGGCATCATCTTCTTCAGGGGAAGCATTAGAATCAAATTCTGCCTCTTCTAATGCTTTAGAGACCGCTTCAATAATAGCTTCACTTGTAACCGTGGCACCTGAAGCAGTATCTACATCTGTACTCTGATTTTCCACTATTGCAGCTGGTATCTTCTCTATAGCAGGATCTGAGATATCATCAGTCTCACTATGCTCCACAATTTTAACATCAACAATCTCATTATCTGCAATCTCAACATCAACAGTCAATTCTCCGCCATATCCTTCAGCTGAAGCAGTATATACTTCACCAGTTTTATCAGTCTCTTCAGTTTCAGAGACTTCATCCTCTGGATCTCCTGGTTCTACTGCTCCATATTCAACGCCCTGGATAACAAATATAAAAACAAAGGCAAAGATTAGAACTGCTGTAAAGAAAGCAGCTGATTTCATATTCTTTTCAAACATCCTAAAACACCTCCACTTATTTATTCAGATATTGCCTCATCTTCAGTATAAAAGAAGTCAGGTAGTTTAATTCTTGCCGGACAGACATATGAACAGAGTCCGCAATTAATACAATCATCAGGAGACAGCTCCTTATATAATTCAGGTTGATCATACGCTACAGCTTCCATTATTAAAACTGGATAAAGATCATTAGGACAGGCTTCAACGCAATAACCACACCTAATACAGTCTTTTGGTTCACCTGAATAAGAAGCAGTCTTCCTAGTCTTCGATTCTTCAGTTTCTTCTGAATCATAGGTAAGATACTTTAGTAAAGGCAGCTGATCATGCTTATTTTTGACACTACCGTATATTTTGCGAAACTTTTCAGGACTTAATCCAATTAAACCATACCTATAACCTAATTCCTGCAATTCACAATCCCCTGCACTATCACACATTACACAGTCACATTCATGTCTACTCAACATCAGATCCAGTAAATTTGTTCTATGTCTTTCTATCTCTGGATCAAATGCAGTTATCTTCATACCTTTCTCTACATTTAAGGTACATGCAGGAACAAGATCATCTCCATCATTAACCTTGACAACACATAATCTACAGCTAGCAGTGAAGGTTAATCTGGGATGATAGCAAAGTCCAGGTATCTCAATATCATTTTCCCAGGCCACCTTAAGAAGATTCTCTCCTTCAGCTGCATATATATTCTTTCCATCTATTATTAAATTAACCATATTTTTATCAGCCATTACTAATCCCCCTTTCTTAATCTTTATTTATCTTCTTGACCAGGAATAACCTCAATAGCATCAAAAGGACATTCTTCAACACATGTCCCACAGGAAATACAAATATCATTATCTATAATATATGGTTCTCCTCCTGGTTCACCAGAAATTGCATCAACAGGACAGGCTTTACGACAACGATCACATGACTTACAGGCATCAGGCTGGACTTCATAATAAATTAGATCAGCACAAACTCCTGCAGGGCATGCTTTGTCATGGATATGAGCTCTATATTCATCTCCATAATATTCTAAAGTTGAAAGAACTGGATTCGGAGAAGTATTACCTAATCCACATAAAGCAGTACTTTTTATAGTCTCGGCAATATTCTTTAAATTTACTATATCCTGATCATTGCCTTCCCCTTTAGATATTCTATCAAGTATTTTATACATCTCAGGCACACCATCTCGACAGGGAAGACATTTACCACATGACTCGTCCTGCATAAAATCTAAAAAGAATTTAGCCACATCAACCATGCATGTATTTTCATCCATTACGACCATTCCACCGGATCCCATTATTGATCCAGCTTCACTTAATTTATCAAAATCAACCTCTAAATCAAACATATGGGCCGGAATACATCCGCCTGAAGGGCCTCCAGTTTGAACACCTTTAACCTTTTTCCCATCAGGAATACCTCCACCAATTTCAAATATTACTTCTTCAAGGGTAGTACCCATGGGAACTTCAACCAGGCCAGTATTATTTATCTTACCAGCTAGAGCAAAAACTTTAGTTCCTGGACTATTTTCATTACCTATTCCAGCAAATTTTTCTGGTCCATTCAATATAATATAAGCTACATTTGCATAAGTTTCAACATTATTGATATTTGTAGGTTTATCCCACAAACCTTTAGTCGCTGGATAAGGAGGCCTGGGAACAGGCATACCTCTTTTCCCTTCAATTGAGGCAATTAAAGCAGTCTCTTCCCCACAGACAAAGGCTCCTGCCCCAACATTTATGTTTAACTCAAAATCAAAATTAGAACCAAAAATGTTTTCCCCTAATAACCCCAACTCTTTAGCATCGTCAATAGCTTTTTCTAGCCTTTCAATAGCCAAAGGATATTCGGCTCTAACATAAACATAACCTTCATTAGCTCCAATTGCATAACCTGCAATAACCATACCTTCTATAATTGCATGAGGATCGCCCTCAAGTATACTTCTGTCCATAAAAGCTCCAGGATCACCCTCATCTGCATTGCAAATAATATATTTAACATCTCCTGGTGCTCCTGCAGCAAATGACCATTTTAAACCGGTGGAAAATCCGCCACCGCCTCTTCCTCTTAAACCAGATTCCTTTATCATTTCAATAATCTGGTCACTCTCTAATTCTACTATAGCCTTGCCTAAAGCTTCATAGCCACCATTTGCAATATAATCCTCAATACTTTCTGGATTAATCTTACCGCAATTTTTTAAGGCAATTCTTTTTTGTTTTTTATAAAAATCTAAATCTTCATAGCGAGGTACTTTTTCTATATCACCAGTATAAGACATTTAATTCCCCTCCTTATTTATTGGAATGTCGAGCTATTACATGCTCTTCGTTAATTTCATTTTCACTGATATGTTTAATAATAATCTCGCCTACAATTTCAGGGTTTAAGTTCCCATAAGTCACCCTATCTTGCCCTGGATTAACAACATCAATTAAAGGTTCTTTCTCACACATACCTATACAGCCTGTCTTAATAAGATCGGCATTAATATTACCTTCATCTATTTCATTTTCTATAGCTTTATAAATCTTTCTGGCTCCAGCAGCAATTCCGCATGTTGACATTCCAACAATAATTTGTGGTTTCTCTTGAGGTGCCCCAGTTAAGCTATTCTTATATTCTTCTTTTAAATTATTTAATTCAGCTAATGATTTCATTAATCTCACCTCTATTCCTTTAATTCATTCATAATCGATTTAATCTCTTTTTTAGTAACATTACCATGATACTCACCATCGATAATAATTACCGGGGCTACAGCACAGGCCCCTATACATCGAGCTGTTTCCAATGAAAACAGCTGATCAGGAGTAACTTCCCCGGCCTTTATTCCCAGCATTCTTTCTAATTCAGAAACAAGAAGGCTGGCCCCTCTAACATGACAGGCCGTTCCTGTACAAACTACAATATGATACTTTCCTAAAGGTTTTAATCTAAATTCATTATAAAAAGAAGCAATACCATATAATGAGACTAAAGGAACTGACAACTCCTGAGAAGTACTAATCAAAGCCTTCTCAGGAAGCCATCCATATACTTTCTGAATATCCTGTAAAACCGGTAATAAAACAGATTGTGTTTTATCTTTATCTTTTAATTTTTTATTTTTATATTTATCAATTATATTGTCAATAATCTTAGCTTCTTCTTTTTTCAATTTAATTCACCCCCTAAATTTCCTGAAACATCATTGATTTAATTTCATCAGGTATCTTTTCAACATTACATTTAGAACGTTTAAGTGCAGGAGTACCTGTTTTCTTATCAAAATTAGTACCTGTCAGCTTGTTAACAGGAGATTCTGCAAAGTGAATAGGTAAAAACAGATTACCTTCTGTAACTTTATTTGATAATTGAGCCTTTACTATAATTTCTCCAGTTTTAGATTTAACCCTGACATGCTCATTATCTGATATCCCAATTTTTTCTGCATCATTAGGATTAACTTTTAAATAAGCAGTATTTTTCTGAGCCTTTAACACTTTTGAATGCCTGGTCATAGAACCTGTTCTAACATGACTTAAACTTCTACCTGTTAATAATAGATATGGATAATCTTCATCAACTTGTAATTCAGGCTCGATATATTCAATTGGTTTAAATCTAGCTTTGCCATTTTCTGTTAAGAAGTTATCCTTATATAAATAAGAAGTTCCTTTAAAACCATCCTTAATCGGCCACTGAATGCCCTCTAAACCAAGCTTTCTATAAGTTACGGTCTTATATAATGGTACTAATTCAGATATTTCTTCAAGTATATTCTCAGGCCCATTATAATTCATTGGATAACCTAATTCACTACTTATTGATGCTATAATTTCCCAGTCAGTTTTTGCCTTGCCTGGAGGATTCATTGCCTTTGATATTTTTTGTATTCTACGTTCTGTATTAGTAAAAGTTCCTTCCTTCTCAAAAGATGTAGCTGCAGGAAGAACAATATCTGCTTTCTGGGCAGTTTCAGTCATAAATGGATCAACAACTACTGAAAATTCTAAGTTATCTAAAGCCATTTCAGTCTGAGCTCTATTAGGTTGAGATAAAACCAGGTTATTACCCATAATAAACATTGCTTTTATATTGCCACTTATGGACTCTTCCACCATCTGATTAAGTTTTAATCCTGGTTTCTTAGGTATAGGAGCATTCCACTTATTACTGAAAGTAGATAAAACTTCCTGTTGTGAAATATTAATATAACCAGGTAAATAATCTGGTAAGGCTCCCATATCATTAATACCCTGAACATTATTCTGACCCTGTAATGGATTTAGACCTGTAGATTTTTTACCAATATTACCTGTTAACAGTGTTAAATTAGCTAAAGCCAGTACATTATCAGTACCAGATTCTTGTTGAGTTATGCCTGTAGCAAAAACAATTGAACCTTTATCAGCCTTTGCATACAATTCTGCAGCTTCCTGTATTTCTTCTGCTTTTATTTCAGTAACTTCAGCTACTTTTTCAAGATCATAATTTTGTAAAGTTTTAATTAAGCTATCATAATTTTCTGTTCTAGCCTTTATAAATTCTTTGTTTTCTAAACCATTCTCAACTATCACATTCATTAATCCATTAATTAAAGCTGTATCTGTTCCATTTTTTGGTCTTAGCCAGATTGTAGCCCACTTAGTTAATTCAATCTCCTGGGGATCAATTACTATCAAATCGGCACCATGTTTACGTACAGCTTTTTTGATATATTGAGCAACTACTGGATGAGAAGCTGTAGTATTTGATCCTGTAACTATTATGCAGTCTGAATGTTCTAATCCTGTAATCGAATTTGTCATAGATCCAGAACCAAAAACTTCTTCCATTGCTTCAGCTGATGGAACATCACATAATCTTGTCGATGAATCAACATTGTTTGTGCCTATAGCACTTCTCATAAATTTCTGAAATAAATATCCTTCTTCATTAGTACTTTTAGGAGAAGCAATACCTGCAATTGCATCTGCTCCATATTGAGCTTTAATCGAACTCAACCTGGATGAAATTGTTTTAAGTGCTTTATTCCAGGTTATTGGTATAAACTCATCGCCTTTTTTCATCATTGGATATTTAAGCCTATCAGGTGAATCAACATAGGTATTACCAAAACGCCCTTTTATACATAAAGAGCCATTATTTGGGTCAGTCAAAATAGACTCTACTCTTGTAAGCTTATTATTCTGAACATAAACTTTAATATTACAGCCTGTTCCACAATTACTACAAACTGTATTAACCACCCTGTCAGCTTCCCACTTCCGAGCTAAGTTATCATGATGTTTCTGAGATAATGCTCCAGTTGGACATAATTCAAAGCACTGGCCATCACCATCACATTCAGAGAAGCCTCTTTCTCCCAAACCGGCTGTAGTGAAAATATTCGACCCTCGAGATCCAAGGCCTAATATACCTTTTTCATGAATTTCATCGCATGCTTTAACACATCTCTGACACATGATGCATTTAGATTCATCATAGGTTAATACTGGTGAAGTCTCATCTTTATCCCTTGGTAAATTAGTTCCTGGGCTAAATACATTTTTCCCTTCAGGATATGGTTTCTTCAAACCAATCCTATCAATAAAGGGAGCATACGGGTTTAATAATACTAGCGCAACAAATGAGGCCCCGTAAATACCAACAAGGGTTAATCCCATAGTTAAAACTGCTAAAATTCCTCCAAAAATATACTGGCCTTTAAAGGTTGAAGGCGTCGTTTGAGGTTCTGTTGCCATATAAAAAGCCAGAAAGATAACACTTCCTGCAAATACATGAAAAGCCAGCCTGCCAGTAACTGAACCGCCATTTACTAATGCTATAATAGTCGCTAATACTGCCATGCCGCCAAGAAAACTAACTGTAATGCGCCATTTCAACTTAATCCAATAGGCAAGTAAAATACCAGAGGCTATAACAGCTACACTTGACGCGCCTCCAATCCAACCATGACTTTTAAAAATTAATAAACTTTGAGGAACTGTTAAACCTCTTACTCCATATAAACCCATAGCTTCCGTTAAAGCCATTGCTCCTTCAAAGCCTTCTTTTGTTAAAAGATTATAATCAAGATGCTCTGGATAAAAAAGCATTCCTGAAGCCAGATTATCTGGCAAAAACCACATAAAGGTTATAAGTAATAATACAAGCATTTTTGCTCCTGCAGCTGGATTAATAATTTTCCGACCAAAATACTTTTCCTGCCCCCATTTAAATCCAATCATAGTCACTGCAGAAACAATAGCTGTAATCCAGTATGGTGAAAATTCACCCATACAGAGACCTACTATCATACCTGCTACTAATGGAGAATACGGCGATTGATATGTACTCTCATCCAATTTAGTGTTGTCCTGTAACTCTAACTTCTTAATAATCAAATGACAAACCACTGCAGTTATGACTGCTGATAGAATATTAAAGAGCGCCATAGTACCCATGGCAAAAACTGCCAGTATTGCCGGGATACACATAGCTATAAAAGTACGCAGCATAACCTGGTCTTCTGTTAATTCTGAATGGCTCAAAGGATCCGGTTTTCTCTTAACAGAAGGTGATACACCTGATTCTTTCATCAATAATCCCTCCCAAATAGTAATAAATAATAACTCCTGCGTTTTGTGAAAATCAGAACTTAACTTCTCATATACATATTTCTAGAAAGAAACCATAAATCCTTCTTGATATGAGAAAAATTTAATTTAATTTTTTATTAATTTTTATCTTATATATGATATAATAATTATATGTTTTAAAAGGAGGAAGAAATATTATGGCTCAAAGAACTGATATGGACAAAAAAATATTGAAGACATCTCTGCATGCTTTTGCAGCTAATGGCTATGATGGAACTTCTATGAGAGATATAGCTTCTTCAGTCGGTATTCAACAAAGTTCTATCTATAATCACTTTAAAAATAAAGAAGATATACTTTTAAAACTCTTTAAAAAATATGGACCTGTAACTATATCCACAAGATTAAGACAGGAAAAATTAATAAGAGATATGAAAAGCGGTCGAGATTTTCTGGAGAAAGTTATCGAGGAGTATTACAGATTAAGCCTTGATAAAGACGAACGGGATTTTTTTAGAATTTTAATTAGAGAACATACAAGAGAACCAGTCCGTTCGATACTAAGAAGACGGTTTTTAAAGGATCTACGCTACTTTTTTAACAGGGCATTTAAAAAAATGAAGGATTTTGGAGAAATAAAGGATATTAAAACTGAAGTCTTAACTGAAGAATTTTTAGGCTATCTTATTTTCAATGAATTTGAGCATATACTTCGCAACTATTCTTTAGAAGAAAGCGAAGAATTAAAAAACAAAACAGAAAAGCATCTTAATTTTTTCTGGAATGCAATAAAAAAATCCGGGATTTAAATCCCGGATTTTTATTTTTCTAGATCTTCCGTTTTTTTAATACAAGACTCACATATATACTTATCTTTTTAATCACCTTCTCTACTTTAATTTAAATTAACTATGGAGACAATAGATTTTAACAATTAATCATCCTGTAATAATTCAGAAACAGTCACAAATTCATACCCAATTTCTTCAATATATTCGATAAGATAGGGCAATAACTCAACTGTATTAGACCTATCTCCTCCTCCATCATGTAAAAGTATAATAGCACCTGGGTGTAGCAACCTTTTAATCCTGGCTAACATTGTTTCAGAACCATTAATTTCTTCATTCCAATCCCTTGTATCAAGAGACCAATTAACAAATTTATATTTTTCATTTCTAAAGTATTCAAGTTGAGAATCTGCTATTGAACCATAGGGAGGCCTGATTATTTCTGGTCTAAAGCCTGCTACATTTCTTATAATATCATTAGTTTTATCAATTTCTTGAATAACCTGATTTAAAGGAATTTCAGCAAAATCAGCATGAGAATAAGAGTGATTAGCAATTTCATGCCCATTATTATGAATATCTCTTAAAATTCCTGGATGATATTCCACCTGAGAGCCCAAAACAAAAAACGTTGCCGAAATATTATAATCATTTAGAACCTCTAAAATATCAGAAGTATAATGAGGCGTTGGTCCATCATCAAAACTAATTGCAACTTTTGGTTGAAATCCACCCTCTAAATAAAATATATCAGAATATTCTCTAGACTGACGTTTTACTCTTTCCACAAATTTATTTTCCCCATTGTCAGGTATTATTGCTTCCTCATCTAAATTCTCTTCAGATAAACCACTTAAATCCTCATCATTAGAGTCAGAAGTATAATTATTAGAACTAAAATTATTGGCATTGTTATCATTTTCATGATTTTCCTTATCAGTAGAAATTTCATTAGTATCAGAATTATTATCATCAACATATTCTAAATCATCATAAACTTTTAATTCTGCTTCTTGAAAACGCTGATATTTGTATGCCTGAATAAAATAAGTAGTAGTTGCTGCTATAAATATTGTTAAAGCAAAAATTATTGATATTAATATTATCTGGTTTTTCTTCATCTATTATCCTGTCCTTTAAATTTAATATTCAGTGACTATCTGGCCATAATCAAGCCTTTCTTCCCTGGGTTTTATTTTATGAGACTGATCATGATAACCAATTGATATTAACATATTTATTTCAATATTGTCTTTAAGTTCAAAGATTTCTCTAATTTTTTTCGGTTTAAACCCGATCATAGGATGTGTATCAACTCCAAACGCTTTTGCTGTATACATTATAGACATGGCTAATAAAGAACTGTTTCTAATTGCAAATGCCAATTTCTTGTCTGGATTATTATAAGTTACATTATCATTGTGATTTATAATTTTATTTATTTTTTCTTCATCAACTTTTCCTAAATTCTTTTTAATCCTCCAGGCAGGGTTTTTTCTATAATAACCTTCTTTATCTCCTAAAATAATAAGTAAAACAGGAGCGTCTAGAACTTTTTGCTGAGAACATGCTTCTTCATAAACCTTTTTTCTCATTTCTTTACTCTTCACAGCTAAAATTCTCCAGGGCTGAAGATTATAACTTGAAGGAGCAAGTACTGCTTTATTTATTATTTTGCGTAATAAATTATCATCTAAATCTTTATCAGAATCAAAAGCAAAAACTGAACGCCTATTCTCTAAAACATCAAAAAAATTAATTTGGGGTAACTTTGACTGACTCATTAAATTCCAACTCCTCAATTATATCTGTTTATTTTAAAAGATAACTTTCTCCAGGATTAATTGGCTTTACTTCAGTATCTGGTAACTCTCTATTTACTAATTCAATAAACTCATCAGCACTATCCACTAAAATTGGGAACGTACCATAGTGCATTGGAATTACAACATCAGGTTGTAATAAGCGGGTAGCAATTGTTGCCTGGGCAGGATCCATAGTAAACACAGAACCAATTGGCAATAAAGCAAGATTAATATCATAAAGTTCATTAAATAACTCCATACTGGAAAAGACTCCAGTGTCACCTGCATAATAAATTGTATTGCCATCAGTTAATCTTATTATAAAACCAGCCGGGTTACCAACTCCGGAAGAATGGAATGCCTGAACCATTGTAATTTTAATACCATCATTTTCAACGGTTCCACCAATATTCATACCAATACCTTCATTAACAAAATTACCATCTTCCAGGTCAGGATTTTCCTCCTTAATCTTAGCAATAACTTCAGGCTGAGCAAAAATAATCCCTTCAGGTCCTAATAAAGAAGCCACAGACTCAAGATGGTCAAAATGATCATGAGTTATTAAAATCATATCTGCCTCATCAGGTATAATTCCTTCTGGAGTTGCTGGATTCTCTTCAATATAAGGGTCAATTAATATAGTCCTATCATGCTGAGTTGTGATTTCAAAAAAAGCGTGTCCAATCCATCTTACTTTAGTTGCCAAAATAATCGCCTCCTCTTAATATTATTTCTTGATCAATATATTTTATCCTGCTAAAATAATTAATTATTAATCTTAAAGTCCAGTAATTAATCCAGTTAACAAACCGAAAACTGATCCTGACCAACCATACATTTTAAGCCTTATCAGGTATGATCCGGCAAAACTATTAAAAAGATCCTCAATAGCCTCAGCTTCCATCAATTGAACCTGACTAACAGTAATATCTTTAATTGCAATAGATTTTAGCAAAGGTTGAAAATAATTATCGAGACTATTAAAACCTGCTTCAATAAAGAAATCAGAAATATAATCTATAGTATCCACTGATATATATTGGTTTAAATGACCTGCTTTCTTAGAAATATAAATCTCAAACAAATCTTCAAAAACAGCTTCTAATTTATTATTTATTGACATATTTTTACTAAAAGCATTTATATCTTCAATTAAAGTATCTCTTAGAAATAATCTTTTAGGTTCCTGAATTTTTTTAATCATTGAGAGACTATTCATTAAATCATCTGAAATTAATCTGATTTCATTATCTCTATCTTTTATAAAAGAAGCTAAATCATCTTTAAAATCTAATTCATTTAAAGAGTTTAATCCAACCATAGATTTCAAAATTCCAGCTGGATTCTGACTCTCCAATATTGAACTAATTATTATTTCTAAAGTAGTAATTAAATCAGGTTTTATCTCTTGCTCATTATTTATTATATTAAAAATAATCTTATCTTTAAATTCACTGGTATAACTATCTTTAAAATCAGTAGACCCAAACCTAATCTCTGGAATATTTAAATTCCAACAATTAGCAATAAATTCTCTAGTATAGATTGTAATTGCATCAGCCAATTCTGGTCTAATAAATAATCTATCAATAATTATTTGCCAATCATTTCTATCAGTTAACTCCCAAAAATTATTTGCTACTCTATTTACTCCATTAATAACTAATGGCCTAAAGTTATTTTCAAGCTCTTTTTGATGGTCATAAATAAAATAAGGCAATTTCTCATCAATTAAAATATCAACTAATTCATTAACGGTTTCTCTACTTCCAGTAAATCGATAAGCACCTCTAAATAAGGTTTGAGTTAACCAGCCTTTATTTTCATCATTAACCATTAACTCCTCTTCTAAAATTTCATTTGCAAACTCTTTCAATTTACTTCTATAAGATTTTATTAAACCTATTGCTCGTTCAATAATAAATATCTGAAGTGAACTGTATTCATCAGTTATAAACTTATCTAAATTAAATTTAAAGGCTTTTCTATTTTTCTCAAATGAACCTTTACTAACCTTAAAATTTACAAGAAGTTTAATTAAACCACCACTTCTAATAATATTTAAAATATAATCTGTCATAAAGCTATTTAAACTTCGTCGAGTATTTAATGGTATTACATCTTTTAAAGATTTATTAGAAAAATAATCTTTAATCAATTCTTCGATCTTTAAGTTTTCAGTAAAACCTATTTTACTTAAAGACATCTTATCAGACTCAGATCTATAATTAATCTTATTAAAGATATTATCAATTAAAATATTAATCATCTGACTTAATGAACTTTTATTAAAATACAAACTTAACTTACTGTCATTATCTAAAAGCTTTTCAAAAAGTTTAAATAAATTATCTAAAATTAATTCCTCATTATCTATAAATCCACTGGCACCATCTTTTAAATAACCATAGATCTCTTCTGAGTTAAATTCCAATTCATTAAATTGTTTTGTTATTAAATCAGAATTATAATTGATAATACTATCAAAGTTACCTGTAATTAATTTTGACAACTTCTTTGCAAAATTTTCACTTAAAAGCTTTGAGGTTGCCCTTATTTTTCTATAATCATTTTCAATCAAATTTCTCTTAATAATTTCTTGGTATCTTTCTCTGTCATTTTTCAATACTCTGTTTATTCGGTATGGCTCAAGTAATTCATCCTGGACAAAATCACCTAAAGTTTCAGCAAATCTGTCCTGATTCCTTGCAAATAATCCTGGCGTAAAAGGTAGTTTTTTACCTGCTAATTTTACAGGCTTATAAGGCTTAAAAATCATCCAGATAGCTATAACATTAGTTATATAACCAACAAAACCAAATAATAACATAGCCGGTAAGATCGAAGTAATACCGGCCCCGGAGAAAATTCCTTCACCGAATACATTTAATATTAACCCTGCTAAACCCCCAAGCATTCCACCAAAGTAAGTTAAAGGTTTAAGTTCTTTGCCCATAAATCCTTCAACAACTTCTCTCATATCATCTGCTGATAAATCTATTAAATTATCTGATACAATCTGACTTATTTTACCTGATAATAATTGGTCAAGATTATCTTCTACTATATCAATTAATGAAGAAGCAATTTCATCAGCAAGTCTGGAATAACTTTTTTTAAAATTTATTTCAGTTAATATATTATTTATTTCTTCTGAACTATACTTATCAAAAATACTCTGTACTTCATTTTTTAAATAATAACTAATATTTTGTGATAAATGTTGATAATATTCATCTGGAATTATTATTCCTAAATTATAACTACCTATTTTTTCATACAAACTAAAACTTAAATTTTCAATATTTTTATTTACTAAAATATCTCTAAAATCTATATTAGTAATTAAAGTTGCTAGCCACTTTGAAATATCAATTTTATTCATGTTTTCAGCAATAAATACTTTTAATCTCTCTCCATATAAGAAACCGATTGTTAAATTAGTTATTAGATTATCTACTTCATTAATTAAAATTTGAAAAGGCGCTTGACCGAGAATATCTGCTAAAGATAAACTGGTATACTTTCTATTAGATGATTTTTTATTAAACCATTTATATATTACATCAATTATCCTATCATACCAATCACCAGCATCTCCTAATTCCATACTTTCTAATTTACTAAAATACCAGCCTAATTCTCTCTTTGATATAATTTCTTTAATCTTATCTGCTAATTCAAATGCTATTTTGTCTAAATTATCATCTTCAGTGAACGACTTTAAAAATCTACCAATCAATCCATATCTCGAAGCAACTTTACCTGATAAAGCCTTATATAAAATCTGTTTTAAACTATTTCTTAAACCTCTATTACTTTCTAAAATTTCACCAATAGTTTCATCTACTAGGTCTTCTAATTCACCTCTGTGGTCCTGAAGCCAATTTAAAAACTCATATATTAAAATAGGCATCTCATTAGCTAATAAAGGAGTTATCTCTTGATCCCATGTATCACCAAATATTTCCGGTAAAGTTAGATTAACCTTTTTAAATGAATTAAAGAGTGCATAACTAACTTCAATACCTAATTCTTTACCATCAGGGCTGGCCAAAAATTCAAAAATATTATCAAATATTTTAAGATCTGAATCATCTGTTTTAGAATTAAAGCTTCTAATAATTTCATTTAAAGGCTTATTATATAATTCAGATAATCTGTTTTCTATTATATCTCTAACACCTGATTCTTTCAGTAAAGATTTCAAAACTTTTTTAAGTTCATTTTCATTTTTGATTAACTCTTCTTGAAAGCTTTCAATTAACTCTAAATATTCATGATCTTCTGTTTGAATATCATCTAAAAATTCTTTAACAAAATCTATTATTTCATTTACTAACTCTGGGTCATCAGTAAGATCTAATAATATTAGAAGAAATTCTTCAAATATATTATTAAACTGTTTATAACTTATAATCTCTCTGATCTTAACATTTTCAGCAATTGCAAATAATAGATCAGAAATCAACTCTGAATCAGATAATAAATCAGCAAGACCTTCTCTTGTTGACTCAATCTCTGGCAAGTCAGATAAATTTTTGTCTCCTATAACTTCTGGCAACTCTTTTACAAATATATCTTCGATTAATAAAGTTAGATTTTCCTTAAATTCATCATTATTTATTTCTCCTGCCAGAGTATTATGATTAATAATCTCTCTTTCAACAAGTTCACTTAAGTTATATATAAACTCTTCTCGAGTCTTTTCAAGCACTCCACCAAAGGGTCCAATCTTTTGAAATAACATCTTAACAGCAACATCATTAGTTATGTATCCATTTGCTGCACCTGCTATTATATTAAAAACTAAATTTAGTAACCCCACAAAGATTCCCCCTGATAATAAATAAAAGTGGACAATCTATGCCCACTCAAAAATATAAAAACTTCTAATTATATTGTACTACTACATATTACATTAATCAAGCTAAAAGTTTAAATAATAAGTTAGCTGTA
>JBNJEB010000029.1:0-15946 GCA_051745425.1 Bacillota bacterium | reverse complement strand
CCTTTTAACTGCTGTTCTAAATAAAATGCAGCAGTACTATAACCTAAAAAAAGCAATTTTGAGTTCTCGTCATCGATAAAGATACTCTGGGGATTTCTCCTGGATTCTTCTCTGCCGGTAGCTATTGCCTTTTCATAATCACCTTCATACTCGATAACTTCGACCCCTTTAGATCTTAAAAGCTGCTTTTTCCATTCTTTGGCATCATCTGACATATGCACTTTCACTTTAAAACCCAGGGCAGAGCCACTGATACCAATACTTAAAGCCAGATTACCAGTAGAACCAACCTCTAAATAATAATCTGCAAACAGATTCTTTGCCTCTTCAGTTAAAAGCCAGTTATAATTTCCTTTTAAATAATAACCCTGCTCTTCAGCCAGGGCTATTGCCTGCTGAAAGACAGCATATATACCTCCTCTGGCCTTAATTGAACCGGCTATAGGTAATTGATGATCTCCTTTTAAAAATACTCTATTAGCAATTTCACTTTCTAATTCACCATACAGGTTCTCTGCAGGATATAAAGGTGAGTCAATTAATCCTCCAGTATGTTTAACTTCAGAAAACAATTCAGAAATTACCGGGGCCAGTAAAGCCCATTCTGATTTAGCAGTTTCAATATCCTCAAAATCTATCTGCTTTTGATCAATATCATCCCTGCCTGATTTGCTAATATCTAGAAATAACTTATCCATTATTCCGCCACCTCTTAAAATCAATTAACTATCTCTATTATCTAATTTTTCTTTTAAAGCTGCTTTTACAACTTGAGGAACAAATTTATCTATATCACCAGAAAAACTGGCAACCTCCTTAACCAGACTTGATGATAGAAAGATGTAACTGGCATCAGTCATTAAAAATACTGTCTCTATTTCATCATTTAATTCCTTATTCATCGCAGCCATCTGAAATTCACCTTCAAAATCAGAAACAGCCCGCAAACCTCTAATAACTGCATCTGCATTCTTCCTGCTGGCATAATCCATAGTTAAACCAGAAAAAGCCTCAATTTCAAAATCACCAATATCTTCAGTAGCTTTTATCAATAAGTCTACTCTTTCATCCATAGTAAAAAGTGGATCCTTGCTATTATTATTAAAAACAGCAATAATAACTTCATCAAATATCTTAGAAGCCCGTTCAATTATATTTAGATGGCCATAGGTAACAGGATCAAAACTTCCTGGATATATAACCTTTGACAATTTAAATCACCTCTCATCTTTTTAGCCCTGAAATTCAGCAATAATAATCCCTGTAGAACCATAAGCTTTCTCTTTGATTATTACCAGTTCTTCTGGAATTTCAGGTCGATAATTTTCCCTGAATTCGACAATCAAGATAGCTGGATTTTTCAAAAGTTGATAGGTTAATAATGCAGCAAGTGTATTTTCATAATGATCTTCGTCATATGGTGGATCAATAAAAACTAAATCATACTTCTTATTATTAGACTTAATAAAGCTATTGACATCCTGACAGAATAGCTCTGTCTTATCCTCAATACCAAGTAAAGCAATATTATCTTCGATTATTTTACAGTTTTTAGATGCAATTTCAACAAAATCGATAGAAGCTGCTCCTCTACTGGCTGCCTCTAAACCTAAACTACCAAATCCTGCAAATAGATCCAGGCAATCTTTTCCCTGAGGAAAAGCTAAAAGGATATTAAAAACAGCCTCTTTGACCATATCCTTGGTTGGCCTTACCTGGTCAGTCTGATATGATTTAATTTTTCTCCCCTTAAATTTACCGGCTATAATTCTCAAAACAATACACCCCACAGACTAAATAATAACTTCTAATTGACTGATTTTATTAACTATATCAGGATATCTCTTCTCCCAGTCCTTTTTAGAGGTTAATTTAACTGCCTCTTCTCTGGCTATCTGTAATATCTTCTGATCCTTAATCAGATTTGCCACTCTAAATTCGTCGATACCATGCTGCCTGGTGCCAAAGAATTCACCTGGCCCCCTAATCTCCAGATCTTTTTCAGCAATATCAAAACCATCGCTACTGGCAACCATTGCCTCAATTCTCTGGATCCCATCCTCGGTTTTAGGATCAGCAATTAAAATACAGAATGACTGTTTATCACCACGGCCTACTCTCCCCCTTAATTGATGGAGCTGAGCCAGGCCAAATCGATCAGCATCTTCAATAACCATAACGGTAGCATTAGGCACATCAATACCTACTTCAATTACTGTAGTTGCAACTATCAAATCAA
This sequence comes from Bacillota bacterium, assembly GCA_051745425.1. Taxonomy (GTDB): domain Bacteria; phylum Bacillota; class Halanaerobiia; order Halanaerobiales; family Halarsenatibacteraceae; genus Halonatronomonas. The sequence continues at coordinate 13,707 of JBNJEB010000029.1, read as the reverse complement.
TTTTGCCATCTTTAAATTCTTTCATTATCTCCTGCTTTTCAGCAGCTGTCATCTGACCGTGAACCATGCCTATATTTTTATCAGGCAAAAATTTTTCATTTAATTCTTGATATAACTCATCTACAGAGATTAAATTCGGCATCTCCTCTGACGGCTCAATCAATGAAGTAACAACAAAAGCCTGGTCCCCGGCCTCTATTCTCTGATTAACAAAATTATAGATCTGTCTCCTCTTATTACGCTTCCGCCAGTAAGTAATTACCGGTGAACGTCCAGGTGGCATCTCGCCAATCACTGAAACATCTAGATCACCATATAAAGTCATGGCCAGAGAGCGAGGAATTGGTGTTGCTGTCATGACCAGCAGATCCGGATTTTCTCCCTTTTCCATTAATCTCTGCCTCTGTCTGACCCCAAATCGATGCTGCTCATCAATAACAACTAGCCCTAAGTTTTTATAAATAATATCATCCTGAAAAAGTGCATGGGTTCCAACAACTATATTAAGATTTTCAGACTCAATTTTTTCTAATATTTCTTTTTTATCGCCAGTACTTGAACTACCAGTAATTAGACCAATATTCACCGGTAGATTCTTGAAAAGTTCTTTTAAAGTGAAATACTGCTGCTCTGCCAGAATTTCAGTCGGTGCCATATAGAGAGAAAGCCTGTTATTTGAGACAACAGCCAGCAAGGCCAGGGCAGCAACAACAGTCTTGCCAGAGCCAACATCTCCCTGCAGTAAACGCTGCATAGGAACAGTTCTTTCAAGATCGCTGACTATATCGTGCCAGGCTTTTTTCTGAGCTGATGTTAAATCAAAGTCCAGTTCACCTAAAAAATCAGCCATTAGTTCAGTAGACGGAGGATGACTGTAGCCTTTTTTAATCTGATACTGATTTTTCTCCATCATCAACCGGAGCTGAAAGAGGAATAACTCAGAAAAAGCCAGACGCTGTCTGGCTTTAATAAATAAATCCCTGCCTGAAGGAAAATGATATTCCCTGACTGCATCAGCAATATGAGGCAGTTTATACTTCCTTTTTATATTAGCAGGCAGCCAGTCACTTAATTTATCAGCATAATTATTTACTGCTCTAAAAATAATAGATCTTAACTGTTTCTGGTTTAAATTTTCAGTTAAGCTATAAATAGGCACAATCCTATTTGTATGAATCAAATTTTCCGAGTCAGCGGCTTCATAAACAGGTGTATTAATCTCTTTCTTTTTATACTGACGCCAGCTTTTCTCACTGATTTTTCCATGGAGATAAAATTCTTCCCCTTTAGAAAAATTTTTAGCAAGATAAGTCTGATTAAACCAGCTTCCATTAATTGCATCACTATGGTCTATAAACGTAACTTTTAATAAATCAAGATTTTTCCTGATTTTCATTTTCTCAATAGAATATACTTCTCCTTTTACAGTTACTGTATCACCAGGAGAAGCATCCTTAATTGAAATTACCCTGCTTCTATCCTCATAATCTCTTGGAAAATAAAATAATAGATCAGATAAAGTATCAATCCCTAATTTTGATAATTTATCTGCCCTTGCCGGTCCTACACCTTTAACATATTCAATGGATTTTGCCAGAGTAGTTTCCATTATTTTAAATATTCTCCACTTAAAAGAGCCATACCATATACTGATGGACCAACATGGGCTCCCAGGATTGGACTAATAATATTTTCAATTATTTCTAATTCTATATCCATCTCCTGACATAATCCTTCCAGAGCAATTTTAATTTCTTCTGCTCTCTCAGGATTATCGCCATGCATAATACCTATCCAGGCGTATTTTTCATCCTGGAGCCATTCCCGACAGTAATCCACAATAGCATCTTTTACCCGTTTCTTACCCCGGGCTCTACCCTTTGGAGATATCTCACCATCAACTGATTTTAGTTCTAATAAAGGATGAAAATTAAGGATAGAACCTAAAAAAGATTGGGCTTTTCCAATCCTGCCACCTTTTTCAAGAAATTTAAGGTCGCTAACTGTAAATAAAACTGTTGACTTATTTAAATAGTCATCAATAATTTCAGCTAACTCATCAAGTTCTTTACCATCTTCAACCAGCTTACAGGCCAGTTTTACAATGGTACCTAAACCCAGGCTGGCAGAACCAGTATCAATTATTTTAATTTCAGCATTTTCTATATCCTGAGCTGCGAGCTGAGCAGATTTAACAGTACCACTTAGCTTACCTGAAATATGGATAGAAATTATCTGATCATATTCTTCAGCCATCTCCTGATATTTTTCAATGAATCTACCAGCAGAGGGCTGTGAAGTTGTCGGCATAATATCCTCTTTCTTTATCTTATCAAAGAATTCAGCCGCCTCGATATCAACTCCATCAATAAATTGTTCATCACCAAAATGAAGAGTCAGGGGAATTGTAAATAAATATTTTTTGCTATCTATAAAGTCTTTCGGCAAATCATTAGTACTATCTGTCAGGATTCCTATTTTCTGCAATCTAAACACCTCATCTTATTCTATTCTAATGAAATAATATATGGATAAAGAGGTTGTTCTCCGGCATATATTTCAATTTCATCAATTTCATCAAAACGATTTAACAATTTCTTTCTTAATCTTATCGCATCATTTTCAGTAACTTCTTCGCCATAATAAATAGTAATTAATTCTTCATCAGCTAAAGATTCCTCAAAGAGCTTAACTACTACTCTCTCATAATCTTTGCCTTTAACTTTAATATTACTATCAATTAAACCAATTACATCGCCTTCTTTAATATCAAGGCCCTGAACTTTGGAGTCCTTTACAGCTATAGTAATTTCGGCAGTTCTTACATTTTCTCTTTCTTCATCCATTGCCTCAACTAATGGCTCCATTTCTTCATGTTCATTATAATGCATCATAGCAGCAATAGCTTCTGTAAAAGATCTTGTTGGAATCACCATTACTGTTTTTTCTTCTTCAAGTTCTGCTGCCTGTCTGGCTGCAGATACCACATTTTTGTTATTAGGAAAAATAATAATTTCTTCAGCATTAAGATTTTCAATAGCCTGGACAAAATCATTGGTACTGGGGTTCATCGATTGTCCTCCAAAAATAACCTGATCAGCACCTAATTCAGACAAAATATTTTTAATGCCCTCTCCTGCAGCAACCGTTATAATCCCCCGCTTTTTTGGCTTTTCGTCATTTGAATTGACATGAATAATCTCAGGTTTAGCTGTATTATTTGTATGCATTGAATGATCATCATTTACAACTTTTAATTCTGGCCTGGTTTTTCCAAGCATATCTTGATGCTGACTTTTCATATTTTCAATTTTAATATCATCAATAATACCTATCTTGAGACCATACTCTAAAATAACACCAGGGTGATTTGTATGAATATGAATTTTAATAAGTTTATCTGAACCAACAACCATTAATGAATCTCCATAGTTGTTTAACTCTTTTCTTACTCTATCTATCTCTTTTTGACCATCTTCTTTATCAAGATGGATTAACAACTGAGTACAGAAAGTATATTTAATATCTTCTTCTTTCTGTTTATGGGTTCTTACATGTGTTGGAGCAGTTTCTCCAGAATCATATGAATAAATGACATCACCTTTTAAAGCCTGTAACATTCCCTCAAGAATGAAAACATAGCCCTGACCTCCAGCATCTACAACTTCAGCCTCTTTTAGCACCGGTAACTGTTCTGGAGTCTTATTTAGAGCAACATTAGCTGCTTCAATCGACTCTTCCAGTACAACTTGAGTATCATCGCTTGCTTTAAGGCCCTTTTTAGCCCCATCAGCAGCTTTTCTTGAGACTGTTAGTATTGTTCCCTCTACAGGCTTCAAAACTCCTTTATAGGCTACTTTTGAAGCATTCTTCAGGGCATCTGCTAAATCTTTAGCATTTATTAATTTTTTTCCTTCTACAGTCTGAGCAAATCCTCGTAATAACTGAGATAAAATAACACCTGAGTTACCTCTGGCCCCCATTAAAGCACCTCTGGACATAGCTTCACAGATGTCATCAATTCTATTAGACTTACTATTCTTTGTTTCTTCAACCGCTTCCTGCATTGTTAAATACATATTCGTGCCAGTATCACCATCAGGAACCGGAAATACATTAAGGGAATCTACTAGAGATTTCTGCTGGCCTAAGCGATTCAAAGCTGTTTCCAGCATCTCTTTAAACCTATCACCATCTATAGTATTTATTCCCTTATTTTTTTTATTACCGGTCTTCATCTTGGACCCTCACTCCCTGTACATTAATGTCAACTTTAGCTACTTTGACACCTAGCTTATCATTGACAGTATAATTTACTCTTTCCATGGCATTTGCTGCTACCTGTTGAATATTTGTACCATATTCAACGATTATATTTAATTCAAGACTTACTTCATCTTCCTCAATATTAACTATTATTCCTTTAGTCAGATTGTCCCAGCCAAGTAAATCAGCTATTCCATCCTGCATATTCCTGGAAGACATGCCAACTAAACCATAACATTCCATTGCAGCAAGACCAGCTATTTTAGAAATAACATCTTTATTTACTATAACCTTTCCATATTCAGTTTCCCATTCTTTTGACATATTCTCACCTCTTTTATTCAGACAAAAGATTTAATTTAATTCTATAACAATTAGTTTAAACTTGCAAATTTAACTCTAAAAAGATCAACAAAACTTGTCAGAACTACATATTATATGTTAAAATAAACATTAGAGCTTAAATAGCAGGCTTATCAAAATAAAGAAACGGGGGTGTTTGTTATGGCACAGGTCTGTGAAATTTGTGGTAAAGGCAGCAATAATGCCAATAGAATTAGACGTAGAGGTAAAGCAAAAAAAGAAGGCGGGGTTGGCCGCAATGTAACTAGCGTTAGCCAGAGATCCCAGAAGCCTAATCTTCAAAAGATTAAAGCAATGGTTGATGGTAAGAAAAAAAGAATTAAAGTATGTACTACCTGTATAAAATCAGATAGAGTAACTAAAGCATATTAAATAAAATTATATTTATTTAGCTTTAATAAGGCGAAGGAGACAAATCTCCTCCGCCTCTTTTTTTATTTAATAAGTTACTTTTATAAGTTCTTCTTCCAATTCTTCCCTTGACTTTTTAATTCTTGCTACTCCTGTTTCCATAGCTGCCTCAGCTACTGAAATAGCAACTGCTTTTGCAACACCTTTTTCAAACGGCCCAGGAATTATTCTTTCATTAACAGGCTCTTTGATTAAACCAGCTATTGCTCTGGCCGCTGCCATCTTCATTTCTGAATTTATATCCCTTGCTCTAACAATTAAAGCACCTTTCATAACTCCAGGAAAGGCCAGCACATTGTTGATTACATTTGGGTAATCAGACCTGCCTGTAGCCATGATAGAAACACCAGCCTCTTTAGCCAGTTCAGGAGTAATTTCAGGGTCAGGATTGGCCAGGGCAAATATGATTGGATCCTGATTCATAATATTAACCATATCTTTCGATAATACATCTCCAACTGATAAACCAATAAAGATATCTGCTTTATTAACTGCCTTGGCAAGACCACCATCTAAATTTGCAGGGTTAGTTATTTTTGCCAGTTCTTCTTTAGCTGGATTCAGATCGTCTCGTTCACTATTGATTATCCCCCTGCTATCACAGACAACTAAATTTTCTTCAGAAACACCTGCCTGTAATAATAATTTAATAGTAGCAGTTGCAGAAGCACCTGCTCCATTAACAACTATCTTGCTATTTGAAAGCTTTTTATCAGATAATTTAGTAGCATTTATTAGTCCAGCCAGGATTACAATCGCTGTTCCATGCTGGTCATCATGAAAAATTGCCATCTCAGTCTCTTCTTTTAACTTCTCTTCAATGTAAAAGCAATCTGGAGCAGCAATATCTTCAAGATTAATCCCGGCAAAAGAAGGTTCTAGATTCTTAACAATATTTACTATCTCTTCCCTGTCAGTTGTTCCCAGGCATAATGGAACTGCATCGACTCCAGCAAATTTTTTAAATAAAACTGCTTTCCCTTCCATAACTGGCATAGCAGCATCTGGGCCAATATTGCCAAGACCTAAAACAGCAGTCCCAGAAGTAACAACTGCAATCATATTTCCTTTAGCAGTATATCTAAAAGAATTTTCTTTGTCCTCTGCAATAGCCCTGCATGGTTCAGCAACCCCTGGCGAATATGCCAGACTTAAATCTTCTTCATCATTTACTTCTACCTTGCTTTTAATCTCAATTTTTCCCTGATTATCTTCATGAAATTTTAAAGCTTTCTGATAAATATCCAAAATATCTCCCCCTAATTATTATTTTTAATAAATTTTTTCTGACCCTGTTCATACAAGTCATTGCCGTCAGTATCATTTACAACAAATAACGGCAAATCTTCTACATATAATTTTCTAATTGCCTCTGGTCCTAATTCAGGATAGGCTATAACTTCTGCCTCTTTAATATGCTCGGCAATTAAAGCTGCGGCTCCACCAACAGCGGCAAAATAAACTGCATCATACCTTCTTATAGCATCTCTAACAGTTTCAGATCTTGCCCCTTTTCCAATCATACCTTTAAGACCAGCTTTTAGCAATGGCTCAACAAAAGGATCCATTCTATAACTGGTTGTCGGCCCGGCAGAACCAATTACTTTACCTGGCTTATTAGGAGCAGGTCCAACATAATAAATAACTGAGCCATCTATATTAAATGGCAGCTCATCTCCAGCCTCCAGTGCCTCAACAAGTCTTTTGTGGGCCTGATCTCTGGCAGTATAAATTGTTCCTGTCAATCTGACTTCTTCACCTGCCTGAAGATTTTTAACTACATCATCTTTTAATGGTAAAGTTATTTTTTTCATTCTATCTACCTTCCCCACTAAATACTAATTTAATATGTCTGGCAGAATGACAGTTTAAATTAACTGCTACTGGCATACTGGCAATATGACAGGGATAGCTTTTTATATTGACACCTAAAGCAGTGGTATTTCCGCCAAGTCCCTGAGGACCAATCCCAAGCTGATTAACTTTTTCAAGAATATCTTTTTCTAAACTAGCCAGTTTAGGATCAGGATTATTTTTATCAATTCTCTCAAAAAGACTTTCTTTTGCAAGCAAAGCTGATTTTTCAAAATTTCCTCCAATACCAACCCCTACTATCAATGGAGGGCAGGCATTGGCTCCTGATTCTTTTACCACCTGAACTATATAGTCAATAATCTCATCTCGAGATACAGTCGGTTTCATCATCTTAATCTGGCTCATATTTTCACTGCCACCACCTTTAGTGGCAATATCAAGCTTTAATTCATCTCCATCAACTAAATCATAATGAATTATTACAGGGGTATTAGTCCCGGTATTTTCTCTATCAAGGGGATCTTTTACTACTGACTTTCTAAGATATCCATCCCTGTAGCCTTTACTTACCCCATTATTGATTGCAGTTTCTAAACTACCATCAAATTTCAAATCCTGGCCAACCCTGGCATAAACAACAACCAGGCCAGTATCCTGACAGAGGGGTACCCTCTCTGATCTGGCTATTTCTGAATTATCAAGTATCTGCTCTAAAATTTTACGCCCAACCTTACTATTTTCCTTAGCCAAAGCTGTGTTTATTGCATTTTCAACATCATCTGGTAATTCATAGTTGACTTCTTTTACTTTTTTAGCAACCATATCTTCAATCTCTTGTGTTTTAATTAATTGCATATTCTCACCTGCATCTACTCAGTATTATCATCATGTAAAATATAAATCAACCTGCCTTTACCTACAGTTACCCTGAATTCATCCTTAACAACTCTATTGCTTATTCCTCTGGTAAAACTCCTTAAAAGGTCAAGACCTTCTGTATCATATTTTGTTCCCTGGATAGATACCTCTTCAACTTTTTTATCAAGAGGTAATAATGAAAGATGCCAGTCTTTATAACCTGAAATTTCTTTTTTAGCTTCAATGATCCCGATTTCAAGACCACTCTCTTTTATAAGAGCATCCATCTCCAGGTTCATTGAATATTCAAGGAGATAAATATTAGCTAATTGCTGGTCAAATCTTCCTCCTAGCCCGCCAAGAATTATTATTTTATTACAATTTAATTTATGACAGTAATCAATGGCCAATTCACCATCAGTCTTATCTTTATCAACTGGATATTTTTTTAGTATTACTCCCTGATTTGTCCAGGTATTTAACTCTTCTTCTGTCAATGAATCAAAATCACCGATAATATACTCAGGTTTAATTTCTAAATTCTTATATAATCTGGCGCCACCATCTGCTGCCAGCACTATATCTGAATCACTTATGACCTCTTTATAAAATTGATCAGACGAACTAAAATCACCATTTAATACAACTACTGCCTGACAGTCTCTGGATTCCATCTTTCTAAAACTGATTAAAAAGATTTGCCATTTCCAGCATGCCTACAGCTGATTCATAGCCTTTGTTGCCGGCCTTAGTCCCTGCCCTTTCAATAGCCTGCTCTATTGTATCAGTAGTTATAACGCCAAACATTACTGGCTTTCCAGTATCCAAACCTACTTTAGCAACACCTTTTGAAACTTCAGCACAAACATAATCAAAATGAGGAGTTGCTCCTCTAATTACAGCCCCAAGACATATAATGCCATCATATTCATCATTAGAGGCCATTTTTTTAGCAGTTAAAGGTATCTCAAATGCCCCTGGAACCCAGGCAACATCAATATCTTCTTCTTCAACACCATGCCTGATTAAAGCATCTTTGGCACCTGATAGAAGTTTACTTGAAATAAATTCATTAAAACGAGCAGTTACAATCCCTACTTTTAATCCTTTACCAACTAATTTACCTTCAAAAACCTTTGCCATATTAATTCTCCTCCTTTGGAATATCGTTAATCTCATTAGTATTTAAGTTATGCAAAATATGACCCATTTTATCTTTTTTTACCTTTAAATAGTCTTTGTTTTCTCTATTAGGTTTAATCTCCAATGGAACTCTATCAGTAATTTCAAGACCATAACCTTCAAGCCCAACAACCTTTTTAGGATTATTAGTTATTAATTTAATGGAACTTACTCCTAAATCAATTAAAATTTGAGCTCCAATTCCATAATCTCTTAAATCAGGAGGGAAGCCTAAGGCTATATTGGCTTCAACAGTATCCATACCATTATCCTGCAAATGATAGGCTTTTATTTTATTAGCAAGTCCAATTCCCCTGCCTTCCTGCCTCATATAAACAATTACACCTTCACCATTTTCTTCGATCATTTCCATGGCCCGGTGGAGTTGTTCTCCACAGTCACAGCGATTAGATCCTAATACATCTCCAGTTAAACATTCTGAATGGATCCTGGTTAATACATTCTCTTTATCATGTAAATCTCCTTTAAAAATTGCTACATGTTCTAAATTATCTACCAGAGTTGAGTAAACTCTAATTCTATATTCGCCAAAGTCAGTGGGAAGATCAGCTTCTGCTTCTAATTTGATTAGCTTTTCTCTCTTCTTCTTGTATTTTATTAAATCAGCTATACTGATCAATTTAAGATCAAATTTTGCAGCAAACTCCTTTAAATCATCCAATCTGGCCATTGATCCATCATCTTTTATTATTTCACAGATTACTCCAGCCGGCTTCAAACCAGCTAATTTAGCCAGATCCACTGCAGCTTCTGTATGACCTGCCCTCCTTAAAACCCCACCTTTACGGGCTTTTAAAGGAAATACATGGCCAGGACGATTAAAATCTCCAGGGTTACTATCAGGATTTACCAATTCCTGAATAGTTTTAGCCCTTTCTTCAGCTGAAATTCCAGTTGTTGTAGATATGTGATCAACAGAGATTGTAAAACCAGTCTGATGAGGATCAGTATTATTACTTGTCATCAGAGGAATCTCTAACTCTTCTAACTTCTCTTTTTCCAGAGGAGTACAGACTAAGCCCCTACCTTCTTTTATCATAAAATTTATTGATTCTTTATCAGCCTTTTCAGCCGCCATTAAAAGGTCTCCTTCATTTTCCCTATCTTCATCATCTACAACTATTACCATTTTACCTTCTTTGATATCCTGGATTGCATCTTCTATTCTATCCATTATTATCCTCCCTTGGATTATAAATCATACCCATATCTCTGTAATTTTTCTTTAGTTAAAGAACCTGATCTATTCTGGCTACCATTACTATTTTGTAAATAGTTTTCTGTTGTATTAACAATATATTTGCCTAAAATATCAGTCTCTAAATTTATGGTATCTCCAATTTTACTTTTATGAAAAGTAGTTTCAGACCAGCTTTCTGGTATTAAAGAAACTTTAAATAATTTATCGTCAACTTCAACTACAGTCAAACTTACTCCATTTACTGCTATTGAACCCTTTGCAACTATATATTTACCTAATTCTTCAGGATAATCAATTGACAAAATCCTGGCATTCTTTTCAGGCTTTATCTTTAATAATTGACCTGTTCCATCTATATGACCGGTAACAATATGGCCATCTAAAAGATCATTAACACCTAAAGAAGGTTCTAAATTAACCAGGCTCCCTGGACTCAGGTCTCCTAAATTGCTCTTTCTCAATGTTTCCGGCATTACATCAGCCTTAAAACCGCTAGAAGTAAAAGCTACCACTGTTAAACAGACTCCATTTACAGCGATACTATCACCTTTACCAGCAGATTCTACAACTCTTTCAGCTTTAATATCTAACTGAAATGAATTCCCCCCTTTATTAATAGCCTGCAAAGTTCCTATCTCTCTAATAATACCTGTAAACATCAAGTATCACCTCGATCAGGGTAGGCAGTAATTAAAATATCTTCTCCAAAACTTTCATTTTTATCTATCACAATCTTCTCGGATTTGTGAATTTTATCAGGGGCCTCTCCAGTAAACACTGGAATCCCATCATTTCCACCAAGTATTTTAGGAGATATAAAGATATAATATTTATCAATAAGTCCTGCTTGTAAAAATGAATAATTAATTCGGCTTCCACCTTCAATCATAATATTCACAAGATCAAAATTGATTAATTCCTGAGATAATTCAGCTAAATCCAGTTGATTTTTATCATTTATACCAATCTCAACTACTCTAACTCCAGGTAGTTCCAGAAAGTTTGCTTTCTTATCAGAATCAATTCCAGGCCCGGTAAATATAATTATATCTGAAATAGGATTTCCCATTCTGGCTTCCTTAAATAATTTAGATTCAAGTGATATTTTCAATTTGCTGTCAAGAATAACCCTGGTCGGCTGACTAACTCTTCCCTCTAAATGACGGACTGTTAATCTTGGATCATCAAGTTCAGCAGTTCCTCTTCCAATTAAAACAGCATCTAACTTATGTCTTAAATAGTGAGCATATTCTCTAGATTTTTCTCCGGTAATCCAGCGAGCATCTCCTCCCGGCGCAGCTATATAACCATCTATAGTTTGAGCAACCTTCAAATTGTAAAAAGGTCTCTTCTTCTCCATATAGTGAAAAAATGCTTCATTTAATTTTCTGCCTTCTTCAGCCATTAAACCTTCATAGATCTCAATATTTTTTTCTTCTAATTGAGTGATTCCTCCACCTGAAACTTTAGGATTAGGATCTGTATTGGCAATAAAAACCCTTTTAATCCCTGATCTTACAACTTTTAAAGAACAAGGCGGGGTCTTACCATAATGGCTGCAGGGCTCTAGATTAACATATAAATCTGCTCCTGTAACAGCTTCACTTGCAGAATCAATTGCCATAACCTCTGCGTGATCTTCACCAAAGGCAGAATGATATCCTTCTCCAATAATTCTACCATCTTTAACTATAACAGCTCCAACTAATGGATTAGGACTTACAAAGCCTTCGCCTTTTCTGGCTAATTCAAAAGCTCTTTCCATAAATTTATAATCTTTGTCTTTAAACTCCATAGACACCTACTCCTCTCCAACATACCATTTAAAACTATCCAAAAATAAAAGCCTTCCACTTATAGGGAAGGCCTGATTATTTCTTAAAAGGCTAACTCTCATCCAGACTTTACTGTCGGTTTTGGAATTACACCAAATCAACCATTTAAGGCTTGTGGACTTTAACCACCGGTATGGAATTTCACCACTCCCCGTCAGCAGAATATTCACTTTTAAAACCAATTATCTATACATATTAACTGTACATATCTTATCATAAATTAAAATAACTGTAAAGTCAGGTTATTTTGAACTATTTTCCCATAGTCTTAAATTTTTCTATTATTTGATGGCGATCTTCAGAACCAAAGATTGCAGATCCTGCAATGATTACATCTGCTCCTGCTTTAATAACTTCATTTACATTATGAAGTTTTATACCTCCATCAACAGCTATTTCAACATTACTATCTATTTTATTAATCATATTATTAAGCTCACTTATTTTTTCAGTTATCTGAGAAATATATTTCTGTCCACCAAAACCAGGATTTACTGACATTATTAAAACTAAATCCAGATCAGGTAATATAAACTTAATATCATCCAATGAAGTTCCTGGGTTCAAAGAAACTCCAGCTTTACAGCCTGCTTCTTTAATTCTTTGAATCAAACGATGGCTATGACTGGTAGCTTCAATATGAAAAGTTATATAATCACTACCAGCTTCTGCATAATCTTCAATATAATCTTCAGGGTTTGAAATCATCAAATGGGTATCAAAAATCAAATCAGTTTTATTTCTTAAATCAGAAATAAGTCCTGGACCAAAAGTCAGATTAGGCACAAAATGGCCGTCCATTACATCTAAATGAAGCATATCAGCATTTTCTATAGTTTTAACTTCTTCTGCCAGCTTCGAGAAATCAGAAGCCAGTAGAGAAGGAGCTATTTTAATCATATTGTCTTCCCCTTTCCTCTAGCATTTTAAAATATTCTTTATATGATTCATACCTGCTAGAAGCTATTTCTCCTGATTCAACTTTATCCTTTATTAAACAACCTGGCTCATGGATATGATTACAATTATTAAATTTGCATTTACTTAAATATTTTCTGAATTCAGGATAATAAAATTTTAAATCTTCAGCTTCTATCCCATGTAATTCCAGAGTTGAAAATCCTGGGGTATCAGCAATCCAACCATTATTATCAGCCATTTTCAAAAGTCTTACTTCTCTGGTGGTATGAGTACCCCTTTTTAATTTCTTACTAATATCTCCAACTTTCAAATTGGACCCTGGAATTAATTTATTTAGTAAGGCCGTCTTGCCAACACCTGAAGGCCCTGCTAGTACAGTTATACCCTGAGAGACAACTTTTTTAACTTTATCAAGTCCAATCTCATTTTCAACACTGGTTAAAAAAACCTGATAACCAGCATTTTTATATGGTGCAACTGCCTCTTCAATATCAACATTTAGTTCATCAATTAAATCAATCTTATTAATAACAATTATAGGGTTATAATCTAATGATTCAATGATAATTAAAAATCTATCAAGCAATTTAAAGTTTATTTTTGGGTCTTTTAGTGATTGAATAAGCAAAACTTGCTCTACATTTGCAACTTTTGGCCTCATAAGTAGGTTGTCTCGAGGTAAAAGTTCTTCAACCATTCCATCCACAATAACTACTCTATCTCCAGGATACATATCCTCCCTGATTCTTCCCCTTGGTTTACAGCGTTTTTCTTCACCATTATCTAAATGGACAAATACAAAACCACCAATCATTCTATTGATAGTACCCTTTA
>JBNJEB010000028.1:0-16475 GCA_051745425.1 Bacillota bacterium | reverse complement strand
CCTTTTCTTGAGGCCCTAATTGCAGCAACATAACCGCCTGGGCCGCCACCAATTACCACTAAATCATAATTCAAACTTTTTTTTGCATTACCCATCTAATCTCCTCCTGAATACTTAAGATAATAAAAATTAAGAGCCCGGCTATGCCGGGCCATTTAATTAATTACTCCGACGATATTTTAGTACACCTTTTCCTACCAGGCTAACTAAAATAGCTGCCAGTATTACTTCAGGCAAACCATGAAGCCAGGCAGCGCCAATAGCTGCTGATAATGGCAGGAAATCCCGAATGACAGCAAGTCCTAGAACAAAAATTGTATTAACTAAAGTTCCAACAATACCTGCTATCACTAAAGCCAGACTTTCATTTTTATTAGCCAGAGCCCTATAGGCAAAATATGCAAATATTCCAATGAAAATCCTGGGCACTATAGCTATTAATGGATCTGTAAACATTGGAGCTCCAGGCTGTAAAAAACTAAAAACACCAAATATTAAGCCTATCAACGCACCAACTATTGGCCCTTCCAGAACTGCCCCTAATATTGCCGGTATATGCATTATAGTCGCATTACCTGCCGGGGTCGGCACTGGAATAAAGCCAAGTCTGGTAACTCCTAAGACAATTGAAATTGCTCCTAACATTCCTGCTACCACTATTTCCTTTGTTGATAATTGCAAATTCTTTCCTCCTATCATCCCGGTCCTCTAAAGGATCCAGGTGATTTTAATTTTTTTGCATTTATATTATATAATATTTTTTTAGATCAGACAAGGCCAAGATTGCTAGCTCCTTCATACTGGCAGGCCTTACTTGCTGCTTCTGAAGCTTCTTCAAGCAAATAACTTATATTATATTCAGTAAAATTATTATAATAAGCTGATAATAGATAACCAATAAAAACATCTCCAGCTCCAAGATCATCATAAATACGGCCATCTAAAGCAGCTGATATTTCATACTTTTTTAGGGTATTATCAAAAAATTTTACTCCTTTTTCGCCTTTCAATAAAATTAAACCTTCTTTTGGATAAGACCTTAATCCTTTAACCCACTGATGGTGACTTGCAAGCTCACCAGAGACAAATAACCAGTTAGTTTCAGGAATCAATTCAATTATATCTGCTTTTTTTAAAATAAAAGAGGCGTCAAAGGAAAAAATTTTAGATTTATTTCTAATAAATCTAATCTCATTTACCCCTAAACTATACGGTGTTGCATGAACCAGATCATAATTTTTAAGATCAATACTCATTAGGGAATCCAAAGATATCCCCTGGTCAACCCCTTTAGTAACTGTAACTAATTCTGTTCCAGAATCTGTTCTTTTCCAGGTGGCTTTTGCTGTTTCTCCTGCTAACTTAATTATTTTATCTGGATTAACATTAGTATCTCTAATCCTGGAAAACAACTGCTTGCCTGCCTTATCCCTGCCAATAATTCCTAAAAGATCTACTTTAAATTCAGGATTATTTCTGCTAATAGTCAGGGCAACATTTGTTGCGCTACCGCCAATATACTCATTTTTACTATCAAGATAACGATCAATTACAATATCACCAATTACAAGAACTTTAAATTTACTCATGATCTCTGACTTATAAAGTCTATTATATATTCAACTGAAAGGTCAATTTGTTCTTCAGTAGATATCTCAGCCTCTCCATCGCCTTCCTGTTTCCCATAGTCAGCAAAACCTGAATGATTGGCCCCGTTTATCTCTTTAAAGATAGCTGAATCTGGCAAAATATTTTTTCTCTCTTTTAATAACTCAAGATCAACAATTTCATCTTTTTCACCATAAAGAGACAGTACTTCAATTTCATGATTTTTAAGAGAGTCAGAGTTAGCTGGATAAGCAGCCAGTAAAATCAAACCATTAATCCAATCTGGTTCTTCTCTGCTTATAAATCTAGAAGCCATTGCTCCACCTAAAGAATGGCCAATTAAATACCAGGAATCCTTCTCTGGCAATAATTCTCTAGCTTCACCAGCTCTTTTCCAGCCTAAAATAGCTAACTCTAAAGGCATATTCACCAGGACACTTGAATAACCATTATCAGCAAGCTTATAAGCAAGTTGACTATAAGATTTATGATCCACCTGAGCTCCTGGATAAAAAATAAGCCCAGGTTTATCATCTCCTCGATTGGCTTCAAACAAAAGATAATTACTTTCTTCTGTAACATCTACGGTCTCAGTACTTTCTAGAAAATTTAAAGCCGTATCTTCTGCGTTATAACTCTGCAGAGCCCAACTTAATAAAGCCCCTCCGATGACGACTAGAAAAATTAAAACTGGTATAATTATTATAGGCTTAAATATTTTTTTTATTATATTTTTAAACTTCATTTAGTCTTTATCCTCTTCTTTTTCAATATTTTCTTCATTATCTTTTTCTTCTTTTTCTTCCTCATCATCTTCTTCTATTTTAGAGTCTTCATCTGAAACAAATTCTGGAATGTCTATACCAAGTACATTAATATTTACAGCTATAACATCTACTCCTGTCATTTTCTCTAAAGAATTCTTGACATTTCTCTGTACTTCTTTTGTGACATCTGGAATATTAACTTCAAAGTCGACGATTAAATTCAGCTCTACAATAACACCTTCATCAGTCTCTTCTAATTTAACGCCCTTTGATAAGTTTTTCCTTCCAAGCATTTCTGCAATACCCCGGACTAATCCTCCACTCATCGCCGCAACGCCATCAACTTCAGTGGCTGCTATCCCTGCAACAATGCCCAGCACCTCGCTAGCAATATTCATTCCGCCTAATTCTGACTTATTAGTCTCAACCATTTTTATCTCCTCCTTATCTTATTATCTTAATTAAAGATAAATACCTGATTTAATAGACTTAAGCCTGGCAGGACCTATCCCATTGATGTTTAGAAGTTCCTGGATATCCATAAACTCACCATTCCTATCCCGATATGCAACAATTCTTCTAGCGTATGCCGGCCCAATGCCTTTAACCTGTTCAAGTTCTTTCCTATCTGCCCGATTTATATTTACTTTATCTAACTCTTTATCATCTTTTATATTTTCTTGTATTTTTTTATCTGTTTCAGTTTTTAACTTTTCCTCTGACACTGTCTTATCAGGCATTTTTTCAATAGTTAAATCGTCATATAAACTCAAATATTCCTCGGCTGACTTATCCCAGCTAAAGTCTTTTTCCATAACTCTTTTTTGAAGATTCTTTAACTCCTCTGGTTTTGAAGTTAAATCTGCA
The DNA here is from genome assembly GCA_051745425.1 of Bacillota bacterium. GTDB lineage: Bacteria > Bacillota > Halanaerobiia > Halanaerobiales > Halarsenatibacteraceae > Halonatronomonas. The sequence continues at coordinate 13,233 of JBNJEB010000028.1, read as the reverse complement.
GCATTTTCAATAGCCTCAAGCATCTTATGAGCATTATATTCCTTAAAAATAAAACCAGTACCTTTTCCATCACTATAAGGTTCAACAGTATCCTTTAAACCTCCAGTTCCCCTTACAACTGGAATAGTGCCATACCTCATTGCAAAAAGTTGGCCAAGACCACAGGGTTCAAATTTGGAAGGCATTAAAAAGAAATCTGAGCTCGCATATATTCTTTTTGCCAGAGTAAAGTCATATTTTATTTCAGCTGCAACCTGATCTGGATAGCGTCTAGATAAATTTCTGAAAAATTCTTCATACTCTGGATTCCCGGTACCAAGAATTACAAACTGCAGGCCTGTATTTACTATTTCTTCAGCAACATGCTTAATCAAATCTATTCCTTTTTGCTCAACCAGCCTGGAAATAATACTGATTATCCTTTTATCAGGGTTGATTTCTAATCCCAGGGATGACTGTAAGGCTCTTCGATTTTTTGCTTTACCTGCAAAGTCATTCCTATCGAAATTAGCAAAGATTTCTTCATCTTTAGAAGGGTCATTTTCTTCAAAACTTATTCCATTTACAATGCCCTCTAGATCATCTCCCCTCATTCTTAATGCATAATCCAACCCTTCACCAAAATATGGTGTCTTAATTTCACTGGCATAAGTTTTGCTTACAGTTGTAATTTTATCAGCATACATAATTCCTGCTTTCATAAAATTCACAAGACCATCATGGCGAATATCCCCATAATAAAAATGGGAAGGATCAATTCCTAAAGAATCTGAGACAATTTCAGGGCCAAAAATTCCCTGATATCTCAAATTATGAATCGTAAAAACAGTCTTAATATCTCTATAAAAATCAAATTTCTTATAATTATCCTTTAAAAATAGTGGAACAAGAGCCGTCTGCCAATCATTGCAATGGATAATATCTGGTTTAAAATCTATTTGAGGGAGCATCTCTAAAACTCCCCGCATAAATAATATAAATTGTAAATGTCGGTCTGGATTATCATAGAGACTACTCCGGTCAAAATACTTTTTATTATCTATAAAATAAAAAGGAACATCATTATAATCTAGTTTATTAACTCCTATATACTCATTTCTCCAGGTTATATTAGTTCGAAAATGTGTAATATGCTCCAATTGATCTTTATAAATTGAAGATAACTGTTTATATTCAGGTAATACAACTCTAACATCATGTCCTTTTTCTCTCATTGCAGCTGGAAGGGAACCGGCGACATCACCTAAACCGCCAGTTTTAACAAATGGTGCTGCTTCAGAGGTCACAAATAAAACTTTTTTCTTCTCCATTTTTATCACTCCTACTTATAAACTTATACTATTACCAGGATAACTATATTTTAATAAAATAAAGTAACTCTGTCAAACTTTTAAATATTCCAGATTGTTTAATTTATTATAAACTTTACCCTGTAAAAGCAGGTATTATCGATTTTATCGAGAATTAATTAAATGAACAAAAGTATTTTTTTGGCAGGAGGTTTTTCAAATGAAAAATATTAAACCTACTAACTATGATCAATATTTATTTCATAGCGGCAAACATTATCAGGCTTATGAATTTATGGGAGCACATCCAGGAGAGTTTAATGATGAATCTGGCACTAAATTTACAGTCTGGGCCCCCAATGCAGAAAACGTTTCTGTAGTGGGCAATTTTAACGACTGGCAAAAAGATAAAAATCAGCTTAAAAGAATTGAAGATAGTGGCTTATGGGTGGGTTTTGTAGCCGGTGCTGAGCCTGGAGATAAATACAAATACTGGATTACTGGTTATGAAAATAAGGAAAGAGTAAAAGCTGATCCTTATGCTTTTAAAGCAGAAAAAAAACCTAAAACCGCTTCTATTATAACTGATCTTGAAAAATATAAATGGAATGATGATAAATGGCTAAAAGAAAGAGAGCAAAAGGATATTTTAAAAGAGCCTGTCTCAATTTATGAAATTCATCTAGGCTCCTGGAAGAGAAATTCCCAAAATGAACTTTACAATTATAAAGAAATAGCAGATTTATTAGTTCCTTATTTACAGGAAATGAATTATACCCATGTTGAACTCCTGCCAATTGCAGAACATCCCTTTGATGGTTCCTGGGGATATCAAACAACAGGTTATTTTGCTCTTACAAGCAGGTATGGCAACCCGGAAGACTTTAAGTATTTTGTTGACAGCTGCCATCAGGCCGGAATTGGAGTTATTATTGACTGGGTTCCAAGTCATTTTTGCAAAGATGATCATGGTCTTCGATTATTTGATGGAACCGAACTATATGAAAGCAATATCCCATTAAGAGCCGAAAACCCACAGTGGGATACTTTGAATTTTGATTTTGGCCAGCCTGAAGTATGGAGCTTTTTAATTTCAAATGCAATTTTCTGGTTAAATGAATATCATATTGATGGAATAAGGGCTGATGCAGTTAGTAATATGCTTTACCTTGACTATGGAAAAGAAGATGCAGATTGGGTTCCAAATGAACATGGTGGAAGAGAAAATATTGAAGCAGTCAAATTCCTAAGAAAAATGAATGAAGTAGTATTTTCAAAATTTCCAGGTGTTATGATGATTGCTGAAGAATCAACTTCCTGGCCTCAGGTAACCTCACCTGGTTATATCGGCGGCCTTGGTTTTAACCTGAAATGGAATATGGGTTGGATGAATGACACCCTTGAATATATGAAAGCTGATCCTATCTTTAGAAAATGGCAGCATAACAAATTAACCTTTTCATTAATGTATACTTATTCTGAAAACTTTGTTCTCCCTCTTTCCCATGATGAAGTTGTCCATGGCAAAAGATCTCTACTGGATAAAATGCCTGGCGACTACTGGCAAAAATTCGCTAATTTGAGATTGCTTTTTTCATATATGATGGCGCATCCAGGTAAGAAATTACTGTTTATGGGTGGAGAATTTGGCCAATTTATTGAATGGAATTACAAGCAGGAACTTGACTGGTTTCTATTAGATTATGAAAAACATCAGGAAACCCAAAATTTCGTCAGAGATTTAAACCAGATTTATCTCAATGAATCTCCTCTCTGGGAACTCGATTATGATTCTAAAGGTTTTGAGTGGATTGAACCAAATGATAATAGCCAGAGTGTATTAAGTTTAATCCGCTATAATAAGCAAGAAAAACCTATTGTAATCGCTTTAAACTTCACTCCTATACCTAGAGACAATTATAGAATAGGAGTTCCTAAAGAAGGAGTATACAAAGTGATTTTGGATAGCGATGAAAATATCTATGGGGGTTCAGAGTATTCGAACAAAACAAAATATCAAACTGAACCTGTTAAATACCATGGATTTCATCATTCAATCGAAATAACTCTGCCCCCACTGGCAGGAATTTATTTAAAACCGGAAAAAGATAGACAAAAAGTATCTAGACCATAATAAATCAGGAGGGATATTATGTCTAAAAAAGAAATGGTAGCAATGTTATTAGCTGGCGGAAAAGGAACCCGACTTGGTGTATTAACAAAAGAAATAGCCAAGCCAGCAGTTCCTTTTGGTGCTGAATATCGTTTAATTGATTTTCCCTTAAGTAATTGTTCCAATTCTAATATTGATACTGTTGGTGTCTTAACACAATATGAACCACTTGTTTTAAATTCGTATATAGGCAATGGCAGTTCATGGGATTTAGATCGCAGAGACGGTGGTGTTACTGTTTTACCTCCATATATTAGAGAGGGAGGAGGAAGCTGGTATAAAGGTACCGCTCATGCAATTTATGAAAATATTAAATATATTGATCTTTATGATCCTGATTATGTTCTGGTGCTTTCTGGAGACCATATTTATAAAATGGACTATTCAGTAATGCTGGAAGATCACAAAGCAACAGGAGCAGACGCCAGTATAGCTGTTATGGAAGTCCCCTGGGAAGATACCAATAGGTTTGGCGTAATGATTACTGATGATAAAAAAAGAATAGTTGATTTCCAGGAGAAACCGGACAATGCTAAAAGTAATTTAGCATCAATGGGAATATATATTTTCAACTGGCCAATGTTAAAGGAATATCTCCAGGAAGATGCAGAAAAACCAAATTCTTCAGGAGATTTTGGTCATGATATAATACCAGAGCTACTTGATGATAAATTACATTTAAATGCTTATACTTTTTCAGGATACTGGAAAGATGTTGGAACTATTAATAGTTACTGGCAGGCTCATATGGATTTATTAAAAGAAGATAATATGGGTTTAAATCTATATGATAGAGATTGGGTAATCTATAGTGTTAATCCAAATAGGCCTCCCCAATATTTAAGCAGTGAAGCAAAAGTAAGAAACTCAATGATTAATAAAGGTACTAAAATTCAGGGAGAAGTAGAAAATTCAGTAATCTTTTATGGAGTAAAGATAGGAAGAAATGCAGTAATTAAAGACTCTGTTATTATGCCTAATGTAAAAATTGAAAAAGGTGCCTATATTAATAAAGCAATTATCGGCCAGAACTCTTTAATTAAAGATAATGCCAGGATAGGTATAGGTGATGATATAACCTATAATGTTACTGTTATCGGGGAAAGTGAAACAATTACTAATGGGGCAAAAATTGAGCATGGAAGTATTGTAGGTTAATCAAATAAATTCGATAGGGAGGTAATATAATGAACAATGTAATGGCGATTCTAAATAATAATCCTCAGGGAATCTCTTTAAAAGAACTAACCGGCCATCGTTCTCTGGCTTCTGTACCTATAGCCAGCCGGTACAGATTAATTGATTTTCCTTTATCTAATCTGGTCAATTCTGGTGTAGACAATGTTGGGATTTTACTGGAATCAAGATTCAGGTCTTTACTTGATCATATTGGGCCTGGAAAGGCGTGGGGACTTGATACTAAAAATGATGGGCTATTTTTACTACCACCATCTCATATTAATAAACCTGGTAATGTTTACAAAGGAGATATTGAAAATTTTCAAGCAAACCTGGATTATATTCATCGTTCAAGCCAGGAATATGTAATCATTTCCTATCCTTCAATTGTATGCAACATAGATTATAGACCAATTGTAAAGGAGCATATTGATTCCAGAGCTGATATTACAGTTGTTTATAAAGATTTAGAAACTCTATATAAAGATTCTCACTATACAACTATTAATATAGATAAAGAAAACAAAATTACTGAAATGAAAATAAATCCTGACACTAGAAAAGACACTAAAGTCTCCCTAAAAAGATATATAATGAGAAAGGATATTCTTTTTGAAATAATTGACCAGTGTGTTTCTACAGGCCAATGGGACTTTGAGAAAAACGGGATTTCTGCTAATTTAGACAAATATAATGTTCAGGGCTATGAAATTCATAATTATATTGCCATCATCAGCTCGCTTAGTGAATATTATCGAAGAAATATGGAACTTCTTCAACCTAAAATATTTAATGATTTTTACAATACAACTGGTCCTGTATATACAAAGCCTAAAGATGAAGCTGCTACTAAATATACCAGCAAAGCTAGAGTCCATAATATTATAGCAGCAAATGGTTGTTTAATAAATGGAGAAGTAGAAAAATCTGTTTTATTTAGGGGAGTTAGGATTGGTGAAAATGCCTCTGTAAAAAATTCGATTATAATGCAAAAGAGTCAGGTAGGCGAAGGTGCCGAACTCGAAAATGTTATATTAGATAAAAATGTTACTATAACTCCTGGCAAGAAATTAAAAGGCGATCCGTCATTCCCATTAATAATCGATAAAAATTCTATTATTTAATTTATAATGTCCCAGGCAGTTAACTGCCTGGGACAATTATTATTTGTTAGTATAAATAACCATAGCCGAATGAGGTGGTACATCGACTTCTTCTGCAGTAAAAGTATTGAAAGACTCGATACCAGCATGCCTATCATCAACGACTATATTCCATTTCTTTTTTTCATTAAGATGAACATTAGCCCAATCCCACCAGCTATTATAAATTACTATTATATATTTCCAACTATCTCCCCTGGCATAAGGTCCTAGCCTGAAAGCAATAATTCCTGGAGGTGTATCTAAAAATTTTAAATGTTGACGGATTTCTTTTGCAGATTGCATTCTAAAAGCAGAATGTTTTTTCCTCAAAGTTATTAGACCCTGATAATATTTGAAAGTATCAATATACCTGGTTTTTCTATTCCATTTAAGAGCATTAATTTTATTACCTGCATTATATGAATTATTATTGCCAAATTTTGTTCTTAAAAACTCTTCCCCACCTAATAAAAAAGGCACGCCTTGAGAGGTCATTATTATTGCCTGAGCAAATCTATCTAAAACAATTCTTTCTTTCTCGTCAGTTGCCGGAAAAACACCCTGGATTTTATCCCAGAGTGTATGATTATCATGACAGCTAACATAATTAATTGATTCTTCTGGGGTCAATGCAAATCCTTTTATATCTTTGCTATAACTAATTTCTCCGACAACTCCCCGTTCAATTGCTCCTCCTAAATTGTTGTGTCCACCAATAAAACCCTGAGTCTTTAAATCATTTTCACCCTTTATTGCATTTCTAAAACTATCATTAAAAACTCCAATCCCTTTACCTTTCTGACGACCTTTTAAGATTATTTCATCTTCTGATAATTGAGGTGGTAGGGCGTACCAGGGCTCTCCGTATACTAAAATATTAGGATTGATTTCATGTAAACCTTTTTTGATTTTTAACATAGTTTCTTCATCAATTAATCCCATCAAATCAAACCGAAAACCATCTAAATGATATTCTTTAGCCCAATATAAAACTGATTCAACAATAAACTCCTGTACTTTATCTTTTTCAGTAGCAATCTCATTACCTACTCCTGAACCATTAGCCAGTTCATCTTCATCATACCAGCGATAAAAATACCCAGGAGCAATTTTATTAAAAACAGATTTTTCTGTATAATATGTATGGTTATAAACTACATCCATTATAACTCCAATATTTTCTTTATGTAAATTCTGAATTAATTGTTTTAACTCTTTTATTCTAATAAGACTTGAGGGATCAGTAGCATAAGATCCTTCTGGAACATTATAATATAAAGGATCATAGCCCCAGTTATAATCTGCAATATCATTATCATCAACTGTAGCAAAATCAAAGACTGGCATTAATTGGACATGAGTGATTCCTAACTCCTTTAAATGATCTAGACCAGTCTTAAAGCCATCATTATTAACTGTTCCAGTTTCAGTAAAGCCAGTATACTTTCCTTTATTTTCGATTCCAGATTCAGGATGAATGCTAAAATCCTTTACATGAAGTTCATAAATCACCGCATCAACTGGAGAATTTATACTAACCCTTTTATCTTTATTCCAATTAGCAGGATTGGTCTTATCTAAATTTACAATAATACCTCTCTGACTATTTGTTCCTACTGCTTTCACCCAGGGATCCAGTGTTTTTATGGTCTCTCCATTCCTTTCAATTTCTAGCCAATAATAAACCCCATGTAAACTTTCTGAAATATTTTTAAACCATATACTCTCATCCTTCTGTTCTAACTCAAATTGAGTAAAAACTTTGTCATCATCGTTATAGGAAAGATTTACAACCACTTCATCTGCTTCTTTTATCCATAACTTGATAATGGTGGAATCTGAACCAACTTTTATACCATAGCTAAGTTGCTCATAATTACTATAATAATTAGAAAACTTCAAATAATAAAACCTCCTCAAACAACACTAAGAATTACATGCTATCTTATAATTATAACATATTTAAATGAATTAAAAAATTTAATTTTACTATTTTAAGATTGTGCTGTATAATAATAAGCATATCATATTAATTTATTTTTATTTAGATGATATAGGGAGGCAAAAATGAAAGATGAATAAAAAAATAACTAAAAATATTAAAGAAAATCCAACTCAAGTTGCTTATTTTTGTATGGAATATGGTTTGCATGAAGATTTCAGAATTTATTCTGGAGGTTTAGGAGTCCTGGCTGGAGATACTATGAAAGCTGCTAAAGACTTAAACCTACCAGTTATTGGGATAGGAATTATGTGGAATAAAGGCTACACAAAACAGTTGATTGACGATTATGGTAGACCTTATGATAATTTTCCGCCTGAAGGACAAAATTATCAACATGTTGAAGATACTGGGATTACTGTCACCGTTAAAGTTACAGATGACGATGTTAAATGTAAAGTCTGGAAAGTTGATAAATTCGAGAATAATCCAATATACTTGCTTGATACAAATCTTGAAGAAAACGGTAAATATAAGCATATTACAGAAAGGCTATATGTTGGTTCTTCTGAAGAAAGAATAGCTCAAGAAATAGTTCTAGGAATTGGAGGTATCCGGGCTTTAAGAAAGTTAGACATTGATGTAGATATTTATCATTTTAACGAAGGTCATGCTGCCCTTGCAGGTACAGAACTAATTCAAGAAAAAATGAAAAAGGGATACGATTTCAATCAGGCCTGGGAAGAAGTGAGATCTGAGATAGTATTTACAACTCATACCCCTGTTAAAGAGGGGAATGAATCACATCCAATTGAAAATCTTGAAAATGTTGGAGCTTTCAATGGCCTGGAAAAAGAAGAGATGGAGGAACTTGGAGGCAACCCATTTAATATGACTGTAGCTGGACTTAGACTTTCTTCCAGGGCCAATGGAGTAGCAAAACTTCATGGTATAACAGCTAGAGATATGTGGGAGCATGTAAAAGATAGTGCCCCAATTATCTCAATTACCAATGGAGTCCATTTGCCGTCCTGGGTAGATGAAAGAATGTTTACCAGTCTTTTTAATAAAGAAACAATCTCTAAGCTTCACAGTGAAAACAAACAGGCTTTAATTGACTTTATTGAAGAAGAAAATGATCAAAAATTTAGAGAGGACAGATTATTAATTGGCTTTGCAAGAAGAGCAGCCAGTTACAAAAGACCTGATATGATATTCTGGGATATTGACCGGATCAGACACCTTTTAGAAGATCAAATGCTACAATTAGTTTTTTCTGGTAAAGCTCACCCTGAAGATAATAAAGGCAAAGATATTATTTCAAGAATTGTCGAAATTTCAAAGGAGTATCCGCAAAGTGTAACTTATCTTGAAGATTATAATATTAAAATTGGACGTTTAATGACCCGGGGGGCAGATGTATGGTTAAATAACCCTCGTCGTCCGATGGAGGCCTCAGGCACTTCTGGAATGAAAGCAGCCATGAATGGGGTTTTAAATTTTAGTACCCTAGATGGCTGGTGGGATGAAAACTGTCAGCATGGTATTAATGGCTGGCAATTTGGAGATGCCTATGTCGGTAATGGACAAGATGAACATGATCTCTTCGGACTATATCATGTTTTATTAGATCAAATAGTACCTACCTATTATGAAGACAGGAAAAAATGGCTGATGATGATGCAATACAGTATTAAGATGACACATGATCGTTTTTCTGCTGAAAGAATGCTTACTGAATACTACGAAATGCTGTATCAAATTTAAATTAAATAATCAATTAAGATAATAAGATAGACTTTTTACAGCTAAAGCTCTCAGCAAACTAAGCATAAGTTCTCCTGTAAACAGCTTATTATTATTATTTTTTTCCATAACAGGGAATAAATCAGACTTTCTATATGACTACAGATGTAAATCTTATTAATGTATAGATTACTTTCATAAGAACTAATTTGAACCCCTAATGCTCTGCCAGAGCATTAGGGGTCTTTCGTTTTTTTAATAAAAGATTCAACTTAAAAATTATATAATATATTTTCTTCCTGTTCAATTCTTTCTTCTTCACCTGTTAAATATTCAATTATTGACAGTGCAAAATTCATGGCTGTTGCTGGTCCTCTAGAAGTTATTATATTATCATCAATAACAACAGGGTCTTCAAGATAATCATACCTTGTAAACTCATCTGCAAAGCTAGGATAAGATGTTAATTTTTTACCCTCTAATATTCCTGCCCCTTTTAATACAATAGGAGCAGCACAAATTGCTGCAACAAGTTTATCTCTGGCATCAAATTCCTGAATTAAAGAGATAATATTTTTATCCTGCCTTAAATTCTCTGCACCTGGCATACCTCCTGGTAAAATAATACCATCAAATACCCGCCAGTTAATATTTTTAAAACGCTGGTCTGCCTGAATAATTAATCCATGAGCTCCCATAACATCTGTTTCTGTAAGACCAGCGACTACAACTTCAATATCTGCTCTTCTTAAAAGATCAATTACAGTAACAGCTTCAACCTCTTCAAATCCTCGAGCCAGTGGTACAATTATTTTTGCCATTTTTTCACACTCCTTATAAGTATTTTAATCTAATTCTTCCATCTCCTCTACCAGACTAGTTTCAATTATATTTTCAAAAAACTCTTTAACCAGCGGAGCAGCAACTCTTCCTCCTACCCCTCCTTCTTCTACTAATAAAGAAAATGCTAAATCTCTATCCTGGAAATCTTCTATAAAACCAGCAAACCAGGCATGGGATTTTTCGCCTGAAATTTCTGCTGTTCCAGTTTTACCAAATATATCATAACCTTCTAAATTAACTGTCTGACCAGTGCCTTCTGTTACCACTTTCCTCAAAGCTATTCTTAAATCACCCACAGTTTCTTCAGATAATACTTGCTCCTGTTCATTACTATAATCTTGAATCTGCAGACTGATTTCAGGGGCATACCCCTGATTGGCAAAAGGTGTAAATAACTTAGCCATATGAAGCGGTGTCATTAAAACCTGATCCTGTCCAATAGCTGACCAGGCAAGTCCTACTTGACTTCTATCTGGATTCCCAAGCTGTCCTGCCTGTACGGGAAGCCCAAGATCTGGAGATGAAGATAAACCTAACCGATTAAAATAATTTTCTAAATTCTCTGCCCCAAGTTCAAGACCAACTTTAGCCATAGTTGTATTAATTGAATTAATAATAGCTTCTTCTAGAGTATGCTCTCCAAATACTTCTCTTTCAAAATTTCTGATTATATTTCCTTCAACAGTAAGTTGACCTTCATCATTGAATTCGCTATCAAGAGAATAAATTCCTTCATTTAAAGCAGCTGCAGCAGTTAAAACCTTGAATGTTGAACCAGGCGGATATCTGCCCTGAGTAGCCCTATTAAATAATGGTCTGTCTGAATCAGTTGTTAAATGTGACCATCTAGAGCTACTAATTCCTTCAACAAACTCATTAGGATCAAAACCAGGAGTAGATGCAAGCACAATAATCTCACCGGAATTTGCATCTATTATAACAAAAGAAGCTTTTAAACCGGCCAGTAAGTTAACAGCTTCCTGTTGAAGAGAAATATCTAAAGAAATATTTATATCTTCTCCGTCTTTCGGATCTGTTTCTCTTAACAACTCCCTATCTCCATTTATTTCTACATAAAATTCATAGCCTGGTCTACCCCTAAGAATCTCTTCCTGACCAATTTCCAGGCCACTCCTGCCTGCTTTTTCACCTGCCTGATAATCCCTTTCAGGGTAATAATTTATCATCTCTGAAGTTACTTCTCCTATATAGCCTGTAATATGGGCAACTGCATTATCATAAGGATATACCCTGCTATCCTGTCTTCGAAAGAAAACACCTGGAATAGGACGAAGAATTGAATCTAATTCAGCAAATTCTGATTCAGAAATTGTTGTTACTGGTACAAACCAATGATCCTGAATGCCAGCTGCCTGATATTCTCCAACTAAATATTCTTCAGTTAGCCCTAATTCTTGATTAAAAGTTTCATGTAAAAGATCAGGTTCTTCAACTTTTCCAGGTTGAATTCCTACACTAACAACAGATCCACCTCCTGCCAGCAATTCGCCACCTCTGTCATATATATTGCCTCTTTCAGGATAAAGTCTTCGCCTATCATAAGTAGCCTCTATACCATATTCTGGCAGGGGCAACTGATCTAACCAGTGAACTTTCCAGTTTAAAATCCCATCTCTAGATAATTCCATTGTATAATCAATAATTATATCATCAAAATATTCACTTGAATACCCTATTTCAACCTGATATTTGGCTTCAAAAAGGGATTCTTCAATAACTTCAAACTCTAGTACTTCAACCTCCGTCAGATTAAAATCATTACTCAGGTCTGAAAAAGAATCAGCTAATCTTTCAGCTGAAGGCCCATTAAAATCTGAATGATGATATTCTACCAGAGAATTAAAATCTTCAGCTAAAAAATACTCTAAATACTCTTCAGCAACATCAGTTGGTAATGGATAGATAAATTCAGCTAGAAAGTAGCCAGCTCCTAGCATTAAAACTGCTACAATAATTATTATAATTGCTAACCTCATAATTAAGCCTCCTAGAAAAATTTATTAAAAATAAAGGAAAAAAGCTTCTTTTATAGAATAATATAATGAAATAAGAAGGAGGTATTTGAAATGAAAAAATGTTTAATATTTATTTTAGTCTTTGCGTTTCTTGTTTCATTTACAACTTCAACACAAGCTCTAATTGAACCAAATGTAACTGAAGGTCAGGGCCATTTTATAGTCAATCTGGTTGTCCCTCAAACTGACTCTGGATTTTCTATAGCTGGCGATTATGGTATCAATAATAATGTTGGCATATTTGGAGAAATAGGTGATCCATTTTCCCGGCTAGGCTTAAAATATCAATTAAGTCCAGAATTTGCAGTTACAGGTGGTTATGTCGTCAATAATTCTATCTTTATTGGTTTAGATACTTCTTTACCAGTTACTGACAAGTTAAAATTAGCAGGTGATTTAGGGCTTGTCGTACCAGAAGAAGACCTTGCATTAATGTATGAAGTTGGAGCTATTTATAATCTCCCTGAAAATATTGATATCAGGGCTTCAGTCAATGGGATCTCATCTAATGACAGTAAATTCAAAATCGGTTTTGGATATTCCTTCTAAACAAAAAACATAAAAAGATACTAACCCCGCTTTAAAAAGCGGGGATTTTGTTTTTTTATTCTATTTTATTATACCACATTATTAGAGCTTCTTTAATTAATGGATCTTTTTTCTTATTAATTTTGATTAATTGGTTATTGATTTTAGTGATCTCACTTTCTGATAAAAATCCCTGATCTATTAAATCCATCAAGTAATTAATGCAATAATATATTAACCATGGGTCAGCATGATCAATAACTTTGTCAATATATTCAAAAATAAAACTTTTTGCTTTTTTATCTTCTGCAAATTGATTTAATAATTCTAGCCAAAAACGTGCTAACTTATC
>JBNJEB010000027.1:0-16584 GCA_051745425.1 Bacillota bacterium | reverse complement strand
GCAGAAATGGAAAAATTGGGAGCTAAAAAGAATCATATGAAAGCTAAAATTGCTGGTGGTGCCAAGATGTTTTCAGTAACCAGTAAAGATTCTTCTTTAAATGTTGGTGAAAGAAATGTTATAAAGGTTAAAAAGGTTTTAAAAGAATTAAGTATTAGCATACTGGGGGAAGACACCGGGGCTAATTATGGCCGTACAATGAAGTTCTTTACTGATGATGGTAAAGTTATGATAACTTCACATAAAACAGATGATAAAGAGCTTTAAATAAATGCTTGATATAGTTTTTGCTATGTGATATACTAGCAAGTAGTTAAAAAAATACACATGTCTGTGGATCCTTCTGCAGGTGCCGTTTAATCGGTTGCAGCCTTGCTTCTTCGGCAGGGATTTTAAGGAGATGAAACAGGCAGAGGTTTAAAAACTGGAAGGAGGTGCAAGTTAATAATGTCTGTAGTTAATATGAAACAATTATTGGAGTCTGGTGTTCATTTTGGACATCAAACTAGAAGATGGAATCCTAAAATGGAGAGATATATATTTACCGAGAGAAACGGTATTTACATTATTGATCTCCAGCAAACAGTTAAGCTGATTGATGATGCTTATAATTTTGTCCGTGAGGAAGCCAGTAAAGGTAGCACTGTTTTATTTGTAGGAACCAAGCGTCAGGCTCAGGAGACAATTAAATCTGAAGCTGAACGTTGTGAGATGCCTTATGTAAACCAGCGCTGGTTAGGTGGTATGTTAACCAATTACAATACTATTAAAAAGCGGATCGATCGCCTTGATGAGATTGAACAGATGGAAGAAGATGGATTATTTGAAGTTCTTCCAAATAAAGAGGTAATTGAACTGGAGAGAGAGCATGAAAAACTAATGAGAAACTTAGGTGGTATCCGCTATATGAATGGACTGCCTGATGTTTTATATGTTACTGATGCTCGCAAAGAATCTATTGCTGTTCAGGAAGCTATTAAATTAGATATTCCAATCGTTTCAATAGTAGATAGTAACTGTGATCCTGATCTTATTGATCATGTGATACCAGGTAATGATGATGCTATTAGAGCGGTTAAATTGATTACAAGTACTATTGCCGATGCAGTTATAGCCGGAAGGCAGAGTAGTGGCGAAGACCAGCAAGAAGCTGAGGAAGCTGCTAAAACTGAAGACTCAGAGTAATTATTTTAAATCTGTTTTGCGGCTTTTAGCAGGCTGCTATTAGCAAATATATTCTCAGGAAGTTATGGCGCCGGCTGAAAGTTATTTTTGGCCGGCCTTTTTCACGCCTGATTATCACAGGGAGGTAAATAGACAATGGCATTTGGAATGAGTGAAATTAAAGAATTAAGAGAAAGAACTGGTGCAGGTGTTCTGGATTGTAAGAATGCACTAACTGAAAATGATGGTAATATTGAAGATGCAGTTGATTATTTAAGAGAAAAAGGTATGGCTGCAGCTGCAAAAAGAGCCGGTAAAGTTGCTGCTGAAGGTATGGTTAATACTGTTATCAGTAAAGAAGGTAATAAAGGAATTATTGTTGAGGTTAACTCTGAAACAGACTTTGTTGCAAGAAATGATAATTTTAAAGAATTAGTTGCAAAAATTTCTCAGCATTTATTAGAAAGTGATGCTGAAGATGTTGATGAGGCATTGCAAGAAGCCTGGTTTGAAAATAGCGAAAAAACTCTTGAAGTAATTATAAAAGAGGCAACTGCTAATATTGGTGAAAAGATCGAATTGCGTAGATTTTCGAGATTCGAGACAGATGGCACCCTGCATTCATATATTCATATGGGTGGTAAAATCGGTGTTATGGTTGAATTATCAGGTGATGTTGATACGGAAACAGCCAATAATGTTGCCATGCAGATTGCAGCTTCTTCTCCTGAATATATTAGCCCTGAAGAAGTTACCGAAGAAGATATTTCCCGTGAAAAGAAAGTTTATCGGGAACAAATGATCAATGAAGGTAAACCTGAGCATATCATTGACAATATTGTTGAAGGTAAGATCAATAAATTTTATAATCAGGTCTGCTTGAATAATCAAGAATTTATTAGAGATACTGATATTTCTGTTGAAGAATATCTTGATGAAAAGGGTGCAAAGGTTGAAGATTTTGTTAGATATGAAGTAGGAGAAGGTATTGAAAAAGAAGAAGAAGACTTTGCGGCAGAAGTGCAAGCAGAGTTGAACAAAAATTAATTATTCTGCCCGCAGGAGAGAACACGTTTTCGTGTTCTCTTTTTGCAGTAATAATAATGGAGGTTATTAGATGGATACAACTCCAAAATATTCTCGAGTCTTATTAAAAATTAGTGGGGAAGCTTTATCAGCAGATGATGGTTTTGGCATTAACCCAAAAGTCATTCAGGAATTAGCACAGGAAATCTATGATGTTGTAGATGATACTGATATTGAACTTGCTATAGTTGTTGGTGGAGGCAATATCTTTAGAGGAATAGCCGGTAGTGCTAAAGGAATGGACAGAGGTACAGCTGATTATATGGGCATGTTAGCAACAGTTATTAATGCATTGGCTCTTCAGGATGCAATTGAAAAACTGGGCCTTGAAACCAGAGTCCAATCAGCTATAGAGATGAGGCAGGTAGCAGAGCCTTATATTCGAAGAAGAGCCATTAGACATCTTGAAAAAGGCAGAGTAGTGATCTTTGCTGCTGGAACTGGCAATCCTTATTTTTCAACTGACACTACTGCTGCTTTAAGAGCTGCTGAAATTTCTGCTGATGCTATTTTGATGGCTAAAAATGTTGATGGTGTATATGATTCTGACCCTGTTGTCAACCCAGAAGCAATTAAGTTTAAAGAACTTGCTTATATTGATGTTTTAAATAGATCACTTGAAGTAATGGATTCAACTGCTATTTCATTATGTATGGATAATGAAATACCTTTAGTTGTCTTTGGTGTTAAGGATAATGGTAATATTAAAAGAGCCATCAGAGGCGAAAAAATAGGGACTTATGTAAGATAAAATAAAAGGGGGAATCCTAGTTATGATTGGACAGGTTGAGCAGAAAACTGAAAAAAAGATGAATGAGGTTCTGGATTCAGTAAAGGAAGAATTCAAAACTATTCGGACTGGCAGGGCGAGACCTTCTTTGGTGGAAAACATTATAGTTGATTATTATGGCAGTCAGACTCCTATTCAACAGATGGCAAAAGTTTCTGCCCCGGAAGCAAGGCAGTTAATTATTGAACCATGGGATAAAAATGCATTAGAGAATATTGAAAAGGCTATAATGAAAGAAAATTTAGGATTGACACCTAATAATGATGGAAATATTATTAGAATTAATATTCCTCAATTAACTGAAGAAAGAAGAAAAGAATTAGTTAAATTGGCCAATGAAAAAGCTGAAAAAGGCAGAATTTCAATTAGAAATATCAGACGAGAGGCCAATGAAGAACTTGAAGAATTAGAAGACGCCAGTGAAATATCTGAAGATAACTTACACAGAGGTTTAGATAATATTCAGGATTTAACTGATGAATATATTGAAAAAATAGACGAAACATTAGAAAAGAAAAAGGAAGAAATAATGGAGGTTTAAGATGGAACTGTCTCTAGATAAATATAGGGGCAGCAGCCTCGAGCTTGTAATTGATGAACTTAAAGAATATAATTATGAATTAATAGAGGTTAATCCACCTAGAAAGACATCCGGGACTGGTGACAAAAGGGTTTTAGATATAAGGAAAAAAACCTCTACCAGTTCTAATGAACTGATAATACTTTATTCATTTACTGAATACAATTAATCCCCTCGCTTGAGGGGATGCTTCTTTTTTAAATATTTTACTGTCGCAAATAGGAGGATAGCATGAAGTCTTTAAAGCATATAGCTATAATTATGGATGGCAATGGCAGATGGGCTAAAAAAAGAAATCGGCCAAGAAAATTTGGCCATAAAGAAGGTTTAAAAGCTTTAGAGAAGACTGCTAGAGCTGCTAATGAGTTAGGAATTAAATATTTAACTGTCTTTGCATTTTCTACTGAAAACTGGCAGAGGCCTAGAAATGAAGTTGATTTTCTTTTTCAGCTTCTTAGATCAACAGTTAGAAATGAGTTTAATAAGTTACAACAGGAAGAGGATATAAAAATAAAAGTTATCGGGAGAATAGATGAGCTTGAAGATGATATTCAATCAGATATTAAAAGAATAGAAGAAGTATCTAAAAATAATAATGGATTACAATTAAATATTGCAGTCAATTATGGTGGCAGAGCTGAAATTGTTGATGCTTTAAATGAGGCCATAAAGACTGGGCGCAAAAATTTTACTGAGGATGATTTTAAAGATTTCTTTTATGCTCCTGAATTAAATGATGTTGATTTATTAATAAGAACTGCAAATGAAAAAAGAATATCTAATTTTCTCTTATGGCAAATTTCATATGCAGAATTATATTTCAGCTCGACATTATGGCCAGATTTCGATAAAATAGAATTAGAAAAGGCGATTGAAGAATATAATTCCAGAAAGAGGAAATTTGGTAGTCTGCCAGAAGAGGAGTTGAATTAAATGTTGAAGGAAAGAGTTACCAGCGCCGTATTAGGACTTATATTATTAATATTAATTATATATGCCGGAACTACTCCTTTTTTAATATTTTTAGCTATTCTGGCAGTACTGGCTGGCAGAGAATTTGTTGATTTTTTTAAGAACAAATTAAAATTTGATAGGTATATAATTCCCTTTTTTTCATTCTTTTCATTAATATTTTTTTATCGAGCCTTTAATTATAATAAGATAGAAGATTTATTATTTTTTATGCTTATTACTATTACATTTACATTTGCTATAAATATTAAAACTTCTGGTTTTGATAATATTTTAAGTAATGTTGGAAATAGGTTATTCTGTCTTATTTATATTGGAGGAGGTCTATCATTTTTAGTTCTACTAAAAGAAATCAATAATTCTTTATTTGAAAATAATCAGGCATTATGGCTTGTTCTTCTTGTCGCCTGGGCAACTGATATTGGTGCTTATTTTATTGGTATAAAGTTTGGGAAGAGACCACTTGCCCCTGTAATATCTCCAAATAAATCAATTATTGGTGCCATTGGTGGAGTGAGTTTTGCGATTATTATAATTTTTATATATAGTATATATTTAGATAATTTTAATTTATGGATATTTCCAATTACGATAATTTTATCATTATCAGCAATCTTTGGAGATCTAATAGAATCAGCTTTAAAAAGAGATGCAAAGATTAAAGACTCTGGTGAGATATTACCTGGTCATGGAGGAATTTTAGATAGATTTGATAGCTTATTACTGGTAGCTCCAGTAGCATTTTTGTTAATATATTATCTTATATAAAGCAGGTTGATAATTATGAAAAAAAGATTACAGGAATTAGGTTTAACTATTGTTCTTGCATTTATATCGCTTTTTTTAATCCGTTATGCATTTATGATATTTGCTCCTTTTATCATTGGTTTAGTTGTAGCAAGTTTATTAGAACCGATGGTCAGATATCTCGCAAAAAAAGCACCTTTTGGAAGAACGTTTTCTGTTGTAATAGTATTAATAATAGTATTAACAATAATAGTTTTTCTATTAATTATTGGTGTTTCAAGAATATACTTTGAGCTTAATCAAATTGTTCAAACTTTACCTGATTATAATACACTTGCAGAACAATTTGAAATCATCGATGCTGGCGGCTGGCAGAATTTATTAGAAGCCTGGAATGTATCTCCTGCAATTATTAATGCAATTGAAGAAAACTTACAGACTATTTTTGATGCAATTAGATCATCTTTGCTTCAACTAGCAAATATGGCTTTAAATACAGTTAGTGGATTTCCTATCGCTTTAATGACAATATTCTTTAGCTTTGTAGCAACATTCTTTATTAGTCGGGATAAAAATAAAATTCGTGATAGTATATTAAAATTATTTCCTGATGAATGGAATGATAATGTATACAAAGTGATGAAAGAGCTGTCTTCATCTGCTATTGGTTATATTAGAGCACAGCTGGTTTTAATCTCAATTTCTGGTTTTGTAGCATTTTTAGGTTTAACATTTTTAAATAGTGAATATGCTTTAACTATTGGATTATTAACTGCTGTTTTAGATATAATTCCAATTATTGGACCTGCAATTATTTTTTATCCCTGGTTAATTATTAATTTATTAACTGGAGATATTGGTTTTGCTATTGGGTTATTGGTGATTCATATTTTAATAGTAGCATCTAGAGAATTATTAGAAGGGAAAATTATTGGTGATAGTTTAGGCATACATCCCCTGGCAACTATGATAGCTTTATTTGCAGGCTTTAGGATTTTAGGAGTTATGGGATTTATTATCGGGCCAACAATTTTGGTGATTATAAAGTCTTTAGCAAGAACTAATCTTCTACCGTACTGGGAGGCTAACGAATGAAAGATTTAATATTATTAGGCTCAACTGGTTCAATAGGTGAACAAACACTTGATGTTTTAGATAAATTGGATGATTGGAATTTAAAGGGTATATCCTGTTATAAGAGTATAGATAAAATTAAGAAACAGGCTATTAAATTCAAACCTGATTTTATTGCTATTAATGATGAGTCTGATTTAGATGATTTAAAGAATGGCTTACCAGAAAATTATAAGCCTGAAATCTTGATTGGCAGTAAAGGTTTTGCAAAATTAGCTGCCCTTAATAATATAGATATGGTCATTAATGCTATTGTAGGAGCAGCTGGTTTAGAGCCTTCCTATAATGCTATTCTTAATGGTAATAAACTGGGCCTTGCTAATAAAGAAAGTTTAGTAATAGGTGGCAGTCTAATAATTCCTCTTGCAAAAGAAAATAATGTTGATATAATTCCAATAGATAGTGAGCATAATGCTATTTTTCAGCTCTTGAAGGGTGAAGATAGGGCAGAGGTTTCCCAACTAATTCTAACAGCTTCAGGCGGCCCTTTTTATGGCTTTAGCCCTAAAGAAATCGGAAATGTCACAGTTGAAGATGCGTTAAATCATCCTAATTGGAATATGGGTAGCAAAATTTCAATAGATTCTGCAACATTGATGAATAAAGGTCTTGAAGTGATTGAAGCTCATTGGTTATTTGATTATTCTTATGATAAAATAGATGTAATAATTCATCCTCAAAGCATAATTCATTCAATGATTGAATTAATTGATGGTTCTATTTTAGCAGAATTGGGTACCGCTGATATGAGAACCCCAATTCAATATGCATTGAAATATCCTGATAGAGGTAAAAGAGTTGCAGAAAGGTTAAGTTTAAAAAAAATCGGGAAGCTAGAGTTTGATTCACCAGATCTTGAAACATTTCCTGCCTTAAAGATGGCTTACGAAAGTGGTCAAATTGGGAAAGGTTATCCGATAGTCTTAAATGCCGCTAATGAGATAGCTGTAAATGCTTTCTTAAATAAAAAAATAAAGTTTAAAGATATTCCTAGGATAATATCAAAAATGCTTGATAATCATAATCCAAGAAATCTTAAAAGTTTAAGTGAAATATTAGAATTAAATCGAACTGTCCGTAAAATGACAGAGGAGGTAGTATCAATTTGTTAACTACAATAGTTGTCTTTATAATATTTTTAGGAGTTTTAATTTTTGTTCATGAATTAGGTCATTTTATTATGGCTAAAAAATCTGATATTAGAGTTGAAGAATTTGCTCTAGGATTTGGTCCTAAATTGATATCTCGGAAAAAAGGAGAAACTGTTTTCTCTATAAGATTAATTCCTCTTGGTGGTTTTTGTAATATGGTAGGTGAGATGCCTGTTGATAAAGATGATCTCTCTGAAGAAGAAGTGAAATTATATGAAGAAACTGTAGAACAGGGTAGGGCATTTCATCAAAAATCTCCAGGCAAAAGATTATTAGTTTTAGCTATGGGAGCTATCATGAATTTCATTTTAGCATTAGTAGCCTTTATATTAATTTTTAGCTTTTATGGATTACCTGTAGATTATTCAAGTGAAGCAGTTATTGGACAGGCTTATCCCAATCACCCTGCTGCTGAAGCAGAATTACGTTCAGGTGATAAAATATTAGCAATTGATGGTCAAGATGTTGAAAGCTGGGAAGAGATGGCTTCTTATATCCATGATCATCCTGGAGAACCTCTTGAATTTACAGTTCAAAGAAATGGTAATGAAATGGTTTTTGAAATCACCCCTAGATATGATGAATCTGCAGGTCACGGAATAATAGGTGTTGAACCGGATTTAATAAGAGAAAGAGTTGGACCAATTACAGCAATACAGGGAGCTGTAACCCAAACAGGTTATGTAATGAAGATGACCTTTAATGGGTTTGTTCAAATTTTTGCTCAGAGAAATACTGAAGACCTGGGTGGACCTGTAATGATAGCTTCTATTGTTGGGCGGGCAGCCAGGACTGGTTTTGATGACGTCTTAAATTGGCTGGCTATTATTAGTATTAATTTAGGTATATTGAATTTATTACCATTTCCAGCATTAGATGGTGGAAGAATTGTTTTTGTATTAATTGAAATGATAGTTGGTAAACCTGTACCTCAGGAAAAAGAAGGTTTCATCCATATGATTGGTTTTTTCTTGCTGATATTACTAATGGTTTTTGTAATTTACCAGGATATCATAACCAGTTTTTTCTAAGCTGATGGAGGTGGTCAAATGAAATTACCCAGGGTTACATTAGTTAGTTTATTAACCGATAGTATTGCCTTAAAACATTTAAGAGTTGCTGGTTTTAGACATGCAGTAGTTGCTGCTGAATATGCATTTAATCTGGCTAAAGAAAGAAAAGTCTGTACTGATTTAGCGACTAAAGCGGCTCTTTTACACGATATAGGTCACACAAGCTGGGAAAAACATGGCAAATGGGATTTTGAATCATACGATTACTTTGATATTCATCCAATCAAAGGCGCTGAAAGAGCACATGAATTATTAACACTAAAAGGTGAGCATTTAGGGAAAGCCAGAGAGATTGCTCTGGCTATTCTTTTCCATAGTGGTTCCAGCCCTATTAACACAAATTTAAAATTAACTCCCCTGCAACAGCTTGTAATGGAGGCTGATGATATTGATGAACTAGAAGATGGAGAACATCATAATATAGAGATTAGCCTTGATGATGCCCTTGAGAGATTGGAAATATTAGATGATAAAGTAGCTGAACATCTCGATGATTGCAATAAAGAGTGCTGGGATTGTAAGGAAGGTCAGGTTTAATAATGAGTAGAAAGAAAACTAAGAAAATTAATTTAGGTGGTGTTGATATCGGTGGTGGCGCACCAATATCGATACAATCAATGACCAATACTAAAACTACTGATATAGAGGCTACCATAAGCCAGATCAAGGAATTAATAACTGCTGGTTGTGAAATTATCAGGGTGGCAGTTCCTGATACAGCATCAGTGAAAGCCCTCTCTAAAATTATTGATGCTTCTTCGATTCCAGTAATAGCTGATATTCATTTTGATTACAAGCTTGCCCTTGGGGCTGTAAATGCTGGAGTTGATGGTTTAAGATTAAATCCAGGTAATATTGGGGGTTTTGCAAAAGTTAAAAAAGTTGTATTAGCCTGCAAGGAGAAAAACATTCCCATAAGAATTGGGGTTAACTCTGGTTCTTTAGATAAAAAAATAGCAGAAAAGTATGGTCATTCTGCTGAAGCTATGGTTGCCAGTGCAGAAAAGCATATTAGTTATTTAGAAAAATTAGATTTTACTGATATTATAGTTTCTTTAAAATCAAGTTCAATTATGATGACGTTAAGAGCTAATCAACTTTTTGCTGAAAAATATGATTACCCACTTCATATTGGAATTACAGAGGCTGGTGGAGGTAGAGCTGGAGATATAAAATCTGCTGCTGGAATTGGAGCTTTATTAAGTCATGGGTTAGGTGATACCTTAAGAATTTCTTTAACAGATAATCCTGTTAGAGAAGTTGAAGCTGCTTTACAGATTTTAAAGTCATTTGGTTTAAAGGATAAAGGCATTGAAATTATTTCCTGTCCTACCTGTGGTAGAACAGAGATAGATCTTTTAAAACTATCAAAACAGGTTAAATCCGCTTTAGAGAATATTGACCTAAACATAACAGTGGCAGTTATGGGTTGTGCTGTTAATGGGCCTGGTGAAGCTTCCCAGGCTGATATTGGTATTGCTGGAGGCAAGGGCGTTGGCCTTATTTTTAAAAAAGGTGAGATTATTAAAAAGGTTTCAGAAGAAGATTTATTAAATGAACTGATGGAAGAAATCAAAAAAATGGAGTGTGAATAGTATGAGATTATCAAAGTATTATATGCCTACATTAAAAGAAGATCCTGCTGATGCAGATATAGCAAGTCATAAATTAATGTTAAGAGCAGGGATGATGAGGGCTTTATCAAGTGGAGTTTATTCTTACTTGCCCCTGGGATATAAAGTTATAAGAAAAGTCGAAAATATTGTCAGAGAAGAGATGGATAAAAGTGGTGCTTTAGAAGTCTTGATGCCGGCGATACAGACTGCCGAGATCTGGCAGGAATCAGGTCGCTGGGAAGATTTCGGGCCTTTAATGATTAAATTTGAAGATAGAAAAAAGAGACAATACTGTCTTGGTCCTACCCATGAAGAAGTTGTAGCTGATATGATAAGAGATGAGATCAGGTCCTATAAAGATCTCCCATATAATCTCTATCAGATACAGACCAAGGTGAGAGATGAGATACGCCCAAGATTTGGATTATTGAGAGCCAGAGAGTTTATTATGAAAGACGCATATACTCTTGATACTGATTATGAGGGTTTAGATGAACAATATCAGGTTATGTATGATACATATTCCAGTATTTTTGAAAGATGTGGCCTTGACACCAGGGTTGTTCGAGCAGATAGTGGGGCAATGGGGGGTTCTTCTTCTCATGAATTTATGGTTTTAGCTGATACCGGAGAAGATGAGCTAGCTTTCTGCACCAGTTGTGATTATGCAGCTAATGTTGAGCGAGCTGAAGCTTTTATAGAGATTAATGAAAGCAACGAAACTGTAAAGGCTGATTTAAAAGAGGTACATACACCAGAAGCTAAAACTATCGAAGATTTAGTTAATATGCTTGATATTTCAGCTACCAGGATGGTTAAATCAATGGCTTATATAGCAGACGATGAGCCAGTAGTTGCCTTAATTAGAGGTGATGATCAGCTTAATGAAATTAAATTGAAAAATTATTTAGGTGCTGTTGAATTAAGACCTGCTCATCCTGAAGAATTTGAAAATATTTTTGGAAGCGTAGCAGGATTTATTGGTCCTGTTAATTTATCAAATGAGGTTAAGGTGATTGCAGATAGAAGAATTAAAGAGTTAAACAATGCAGTAACTGGTGCCAATAAAAAAGATTATCATTATATAAATGTTGATATAGATAGAGATATGAATGAAATTGAAGATTATCTACCTTTAAGAAAAGTTATGGCTGGTGATAAATGTCCAGAATGTCATAGTGATTTAGAGATTAAATCAGGAATTGAAGTTGGTCATATCTTTAAATTAGGAACTAAATACAGCGAGAGTATGGGTGCAACTTATTTAGATGATAATGGCAGAGAACAGCCTATAGTTATGGGGAGCTATGGTATTGGAATAACCAGAACTGTTGCTGCTGCAATTGAGCAGAATTATGATGAAAAAGGTATAGTCTGGCCTGTTCCAATGGCCCCATATAAAGTTATTATTCTTCCATTAGGAAATGATGATAAGGTAGATGAAGCTGCTGAGAAATTATATAATGATTTAAATGAATCTGGCATTGAAACAATGCTCGATGACCGAAATGAAAGAGCTGGAGTTAAATTTAATGATGCAGAATTAATTGGAATTCCTTTGAGAATAACAATCGGTTCTAGATCTTTAAAAGAAGATAAATTTGAATTACAGATAAGAAAAACTGGTGAAGAATCCATGTTAGATAAAGAAAAAGCAGTTGACCAGATTAAAGAATTATTATCTAAAATAACCTAACAAGGGGTTAGCTGGCCATGAATATATGTGCTCTGATTCCTGCTTATAATGAGGAAAAAACTGTTGGTCATGTAGTAACTGTTACAAAAAGTTTGCCAGAAATTAATAGAGTTATTGTTATTAACGATGGTTCTGAAGATGATACATCTGAGGCTGCCAGAATAGCTGGTGCTGAGGTTATTGATTTAAATGATAATTCTGGTAAAGGAGCTGCCTTAAAAGCAGGTTTTGATGAATGTAATGCAGAAATTGTGATTATGCTTGATGCTGATTTAATTGGGTTAAAGCAAGAACATATCTATTCTCTTCTAAATCCAATTATTACAAAAGAATTTGATATGACTGTAGGAGTTTTTAATGAAGGAAGAAATTTAACCGATTTAGCTCAAAAAGTTAGCCCACATCTTTCAGGGCAAAGGGCTTTAAAAGGTGAAATTTTAAATAAAATTAAAAATCTCAATAATACAGGTTATGGAGTTGAGGTAGCTATTAATAGATATGTCAGGAAACATGGCCAGATCAAAAAAGTTAGATTACCTGATTTAACTCATGTTATGAAAGAAGAGAAGAGAGGATTTTGGAAAGGTTTTAAATCAAGAATTAAAATGTATCTAGAAGTATTAAAAACTATAATTTTATTTTTCAGAGAATAATTGAAGTGGGGTGAGCAGGATGCTTTCACCAGGGATTATTATATTTAGGCTATTACTAGCTTTGATCTTAACTGGTTTTATAGGCTGGGAGAGAGAAAATCACGAAAGGCCAGCAGGTTTTAGAACCCATATCCTGGTTGGTGTTGGCTCAACTGTTGTAATGATTGTTTCTTTTACAATGTCAATATTATATGAACCAGTAGATCCTGACCCTGGAAGAATCGCTGCTCAGGTAGTTAGTGGGATTGGATTTTTAGGTGCAGGTACAATTATTAGAGAAGGTTTTTCAGTTAAAGGTCTAACTACTGCAGCCAGCCTCTGGGTTGTTGCAGCAATTGGCCTGGCTGTTGGGGTTGGTTATTATAGTCTGGCTATTTTCTCAACACTTTTAGTTTTCTTTACCTTATTTTTCTTAAATAGAATAGAATTGCGACATACTAGTTCTAATATTAAAATGCTTGATTGTAGAATCAGAGATATGCCAGGAACATTAGGCCAGTTAGCTGAAGTAATTGGTAAAGAAAATATTAATATCAAAGATGTAGTTGTTGAAAGAGACAAACTCAGTCATGAAACTGTTATAAGATTTGATTTAAATTTTAGCGAAGAATCTGATATTAACAATCTGAATAAATCTTTATTAAATATCAATGGATTGATAGAATTTAAATGGTATTAAGCTGGAGGTCAAGAAATGTTTGAAGCTTTAAAGTTAGAAAATAGTATTGGTTTAATAAAATATATCTTATTAAATAATAACTCTAATATATGCTATTTAATCGAAACAAAAACAGCAAGTAATAATCAAAATATTGTTAATGAAAATATTAATGATTATTTAAATAATAAGCTGGGCCATGATCTAGATAAATATAAAATTTTAAAAGTTGGTCCTTTATCTCTTGATGATGAGATCAAATTTGTCTGGCCCAATGTAATTTCTAATTTACCGGATAGCTTAAGTTATATTTCTAGCTGGTTAAAAAGATCTCGTCTTATTTTAGAAGATAATAATTTATATATTAAGGTTGAAAGTCAGATTGCCTGTAAATCAGCAGGGTGCAAAAAAGCTGTTAATTTTATTACTTATCAGTTGAACTCTTTAATAAGTCTGGATCTTAATGTAGAAATTGTTAATGGAAATTTTATTAGAAATTATGAAAATGAAAATGATGATAATGAACTAACTTCTTATTTAGTAGAAAATAATAATCCTGATAAAATAAATTCTACTGAACCTAATAAAAGTAGGAAAAGAACAGGTAGAATTGTTTATGGTAAGAAAATTTCTGAATCTAAAAATGTTTTTCCTTTAAATCAATTACCTGAAGATGGCCAGGTTGTTGTTGAAGGAGAAGTTTTTGATATAGATGACAAAGAAACAAGAAATGGGAGATTAATTAAATTAATTTCTATCACTGATTATAAAGATTCGGTAAAAACAAAATTATTTTTAAATTCCAATGATGATCTTTATCAAAATATATCAATTGGAGATCGTTTAAAAATAGCCGGTAATATTAGGTATGATCGTTATGCCAGAGAAAATGTCATTAATGGTGAAGATATTAATCTTTTAACTCCTGTTAATAGAGAAGATAAAGCTGAAGATAAACGGATTGAACTGCATTTGCATACTAAAATGAGTTCTATGGATGCAATTATAGATATCGAAGATGTCGTTTCCCAGGCTGCTGACTGGGGCCATCAAGCAATTGCAATTACTGACCATGGTGTAGCTCAGGCCTATCCTGATGCAGCCCAGGCTGGTAAGAAACATGACATTAAGATAATCTATGGTCTTGAAGCATATTTAGTCAATGACTGTTTGGGTCTGGTTCAAAATCCAGGAGATAAGAAGATTTCAGAAGAGGAATACGTAGTTTTTGATCTGGAAACAACTGGACTAAAGCCAAATCAGGATAGAATTATTGAGATAGGAGCTGTTAAGATTTCAGGTGATGAAATTATAGATACCTACTCTACTCTAGTCAATCCTGGAGTTAAAATCACTCCTAAAATAGCAAGTTTAACTGGTATTAATAATAAAGATTTAGAAACTGCCCCTTCATTTTCTGAAGTTGCCGATGAATTTAATGATTTTATTAATAGTTCGGTATTAGTTGCCCACAATATCAGTTTTGATTATGGATTTTTAAAGGAAGAATTTAAAAGATTAAATCAAGATTTACCGGTCTTTACCTTGATTGATACAGTTGAGTTAAGTAGAGCAATTCTACCGGATCTAAAAAGTTATCGTTTAAATAAAGTAGCAGATAGGCTTGGTATATCTTTAGAAAATCATCATAGAGCTGAAGATGATGCAAATGCAACAGCTGAAATTTTTATGAACTATTTGAGTAAGATTCAAGCAAAAGAGATTAAAAAATTAGCTGGAATCAATAGTTTATCTGGAGAAATTGACTGGGAGAAAAAGTTTTCATATCATACAATAGTTTTAGCTAAAAACAAACAAGGACTTAAAGATTTATATAAACTAATATCCAGTTCTCATCTTGATAATTTTTACAAAAAACCGAAGATATTAAAAAGTCAATTAAAAAAAGTAAGGGAAAATTTATTAATTGGCTCTGCCTGTGAGGCTGGAGAATTATATAGAGCAATCTTAAATGGCAAAGATGATTCAGAAATAATTCAGATAGCAGACTTTTATGATTATCTTGAAATTCAACCTTTAGAAAATAATAAATTTTTAATAGAAAATGGATCTGCAAAATCTTTTGAGCATTTAAAAGATATTAATAAAAAAATATATAAACTAGGCCAGAAATTAAATAAAAAAGTAGTTGCAACTACTGATGCCCATTTTTTAAATCCTGAGGATGAAATTTATCGAAGAATTTTACAGGCAGGCCAGAAATTCGAAGATGCAGATAAACAGCCACCTCTATATTTTAGAACAACAAATGAAATGCTCTCTGAATTCTCATATTTAGGTGAAGAAATTGCCAGAGAAGTTGTTATTGAAAATCCCAAAAAACTAAATGATTCTATTGAAGATTTAAAACCAATGCCTTCTGGTCTTTTTACACCTAAAATAGAAAATGCCGATGAAGAGATTAGAGATATGACATATAATAAAGCCAGAAGTTTATATGGTAATAATTTACCTGAACTTGTAGTTAATCGAATTGAAAAAGAGCTGGAATCAATAATTAGCAATGGTTTTTCTGTTATTTATCTAATTTCTCATAAGTTAGTTAAAAAATCATTGGAAGATGGTTTTCTAGTTGGTTCAAGGGGGTCTGTTGGGTCTTCATTAGTTGCCTATATGTGTGATATTACTGAAGTTAATCCACTCCCTCCCCATTATAGATGTCCTGAATGTCAGCAAAATGAATTTTTCTTAGAAGGTGAAGTTGGAGTTGGTGTAGATCTAGAAGATAAAAATTGTGAAAAATGTGGTTCAGAATTAATAAAGGACGGTTTTGATACACCCTTTGAAGTATTTATGGGGTTTGATGGCAATAAAGTTCCTGATATTGATCTAAATTTTTCTGGAGAATATCAGTCAGAAATTCATCTGGAAACAGAAAGATTATTTGGAAGAGACTATGTTTATCGAGCTGGAACCATATCAACAATTGCTGATAGAACAGCATATGGATTTGTTAAAGGTTATTTGCAGGATCGGGATCTCTCTAAAAGAAATACTGAAATTAATAGATTAGTTCAAGGATGTACTGGTGTTAAAAGAACTACAGGACAGCATCCTGGTGGTTTAATGGTTGTACCAAAAGATATGGACATACATGATTTTACTCCGATACAACGACCTGCTAATGATAAAGAGACAGATGTAAGAACTACCCATTTTGATTATCATGCTATAAGTGGACGAATATTAAAATTAGATTTGTTAGGTCATGATGACCCTACTTCAATCAGGATGTTACAGGAT
>JBNJEB010000026.1:0-17185 GCA_051745425.1 Bacillota bacterium | reverse complement strand
GTAAACTATCCTGCAGAATTTTATACAACTTATTTTTCAATTAAAGCAGGTGATTTTGATACAGAGATTGTAAGCCAGGGTTATGATTATATTTTAAATATGATAAATGAGTTAAAAGAAAAAGGAAATGATGCAACTGCAAAAGAGAAAAATCTTATTACTGTTTTAGAAATTGTTATTGAAGCGATGGAAAGAGATATTGAGTTTTTACCAGTTGATTTATATAAATCAAAAATTTCAGAATTTCAGTTGGAAGGAAATAAATTATTGCCTCCTCTGATAAGCATAAGTGGCTTGGGTAGTTCAGCTGCTGAGAGCTTAATTAATGCAAGAGATTCAGGAGATTTTAGCTCGATTGAAGATTTAAGTAATAGAACTTCTCTTTCTAGTAATGTTTTAGAAATCTTGAGAGAGTTAGGTGCTTTAGAAGGTTTGCCTGAAAGAGACCAGCTTTCTTTATTTATTGATTAGATAACTATAATAATATCTAATCAGAGTGATCTGCTTGCATAATGGTAATTCCTGTGTTAAAATTATTAAGGAATATGCTATTTTATACGTAATGTTGGGAGTGGGCGCAAACCCACTCTTTATTTATAGATTATTAAATTTTGGAGGTATATTGATGAAAATCACAACCAGAACTGAGGAACTAGTAGATGATATTATCTTAAATGATGACCTTGAAATTGTCTCAGTTGAATATCTTAAAGAAGGCTCTAATTGGATATTAAGAGTTTATCTGGAAGATATAGAGGGAAATCTATCTATTGAAGATTGTACTAGAATAAGTAGAGAATTATCTATTAAACTTGATGAAGAAGATTTTATTGAAAATAGCTATATTCTGGAGGTTTCTTCTCCAGGAGTTGAAAGACCGTTAAGAAGTGAAGCTGATTATAATCGTTTTAAAGGAAAAAAAGTATATATAAAAACATATGCTCCTTTAGACGGTCAAAAAGAGTTTACCGGAACTTTAAAAGGTTTAGTAGATAATACAGTCAAAGTTTTTCTAAATGAGTCTGAGGAGATTATTGAGATACCTTATGAAAGTATTGCAAATGCAAGGCTTTCAGTGGAATTTTAAAGGATATTAGGAGGAATAAGATGAATATTGAATTTTTACATGCTTTAGATGATATAGCCAGTGAAAAAGATATTTCTAAGGATGTACTTTTAGAGGCTATTGAGACCGCTTTAGAATCGGCTTATAAAAAGGATTTTGGTTCTAAAGAAAATGCTGAGGTCAAAATCGATCAGGATTCTGGAGAAGTTAGAGTTATTGCCAGAAAAGATGTGGTTGAAGAAGTAGGTGATAAAAATTCCGAAATATCTCTGGAGCATGCCCAGGATATTGACCCAAAACTAGAAATAGGTGATATCGCAGAGATAGAAATAACACCAGATAATTTTGGTAGAATTGCCGCTCAAACCGCAAAACAGGTTGTAATGCAGAGAATTAGAGAAGCAGAAAGAGATGTGATTTATGATCACTATAAACAAAAAGAAGGAGAGTTTATCACCGGTACTATCCAAAGATTTCATAAAGATTATATAATGATTGATATGGGTAAAACTGAAGCATTATTACCACCTTCAGAACAGATAGATAGTGAAATTTATGAAGTTGGAGATAGAATTAAATTATTTATTGTAGAAGTAAGTTCCACCAATAAAGGACCTAGAATATTAGTTTCTAGAACTCATCCAGGTCTCTTAATGAGACTCTTTGAGATAGAGATACCTGAGATATATGATGGAACTGTAGAAATAAAAGAAGTAGCCAGAGAGGCCGGTTATCGTTCAAAAGTTGCCGTTTATTCTGATAATGATGATGTTGATCCTGTTGGAGCCTGTGTTGGCCCCAGAGGCAGCAGGGTTCAGGCTGTTGTTGATCAACTTGATGGAGAAAAGATAGATATTGTAAAATGGGACCCTGATCCTGAAGTATTTATAGCAAACGCATTAAACCCTGCAGAAGTTAGTGATGTAATTTTAAATGAAAAAGAAGCAATAGCTAAAGTTGTTGTTCCAGATTTCCAATTATCACTTGCAATTGGGAAAGAAGGGCAAAATGCTCGGCTGGCGGCTAAACTAACAGGCTGGAAAGTAGATATTATTAAGGAATCTGAATTTAACGCAAAAGAAGAAGATCTTAATGATATTGATGATGAAGATAATGAAAAAATTAATGAAGAAGAAACAAATGAAGTTGATAATGAAAATGAAAATAAAAGTGAAACAGCTAATGAAGCAGAAAAAAACTCACAGGAGGGGTAAAAGTTGCGAGGAAGATCTATTAAAAAATGTGCCGGTTGCGGTGATCACCGCAGTGAAGAAGAACTAATGAGAATTGTTAATAACAAAGGGGAAATAAAAGTTGACCCTGGTGGAGTTATGAGTGGCCGGGATGTTTATATTTGCCCGCAGATTACCTGTTTAGATGCAGCAGTTGAAAATAATGGTTTAAGCGATGCCTTAAAAATAGAAATCAGCGATTCTATTTATAATAAACTGCTGGAGGAGATAAATCATGGTTAAGTAAGTTTAGATAATTATGGAGGTGCTTGATAGATGGGAAAAATTAGAGTATACAGTTTAGCAAATGAGTTAAATATGGAAAGTAAAGAACTTGTTGAGATACTTCAGGAATTAGATGTAGATGTAACAAGTCATATGAGCACAGTAGAGGATGATACAGCTGAGCTTGTTCGAGGAATGTATAGTGAAACTGACACAACTGAACAAGAAGAAGAAAAAATCGAAGAAACTGAAGAAATAGTAGAAGAAGTTCAGGAGGATGAAGAAGAAACTGAGGAAGATGACAGGGTTTCTATTATTCCGCCAATTAAAGTTAAAGATTTTGCTGAAGCAGTTAATATGCAGGCTAATACACTTTTGAAAGATTTAATGGGTCTGGGTATTATGGGTAATATTAATTACTCATTGGATGAAGAAACTCTTGAGTTACTTATTGAGGAATTAAATCTCCCTGCAAAAATTGGAGCTCCTGAAGAGGAAGAGGAATTTACCTGTGAGGGGAGTAAAATAAAAGTAGATTTTGAAGAAGATCCTTCTGATTATAAATTACGTTCTCCGATTGTAACTGTAATGGGCCATGTTGATCATGGTAAAACTACATTGCTGGATATGATTAGAAAAACAAGGGTTACTGAATCTGAAGCTGGTGGAATCACTCAGCATATTGGTGCATATCAGGCTGTCTCAGGCGATCAAAAAATAACATTTATTGATACTCCAGGACATGAGGCCTTTACTGCTATGAGAGCCAGGGGAGCTCAATTAACTGATATTGCAATTCTGGTTGTTGCCGCTGATGACGGGATAATGCCGCAAACAGTAGAAGCTATTAATCATGCTAAAGCAGCAGAAATTCCATTAATAGTTGCAATTAACAAAATTGATAAACCAAATGCACAACCTGATAGAGTTAAACAGGAGTTAACTGAACATGGACTTGTCCCTGAAGAATGGGGAGGCAAGACCATCTGTGTTGAAATTTCGGCTTTGAAAGGTGAAAACATTGATGAGTTAATGGAAATGGTTTTACTTGTTGCTGAAATGGAGGATATAAAAGCTAACCCGAATAGGCCTGCTGAAGGAGTTATTATTGAGGCTGAATTGGATAAAGGTCGCGGTGCAGTCGCAACTGTTCTCATAAAAAATGGTTCTTTAAAAGTAGGAGATCCTATATTAGCTGGCTCAGCCTGTGGACGGGTTAAAGCTTTAATAGACGAACATGGAAATAGAATTAAAGTTGCTAAACCTGCAATGCCTGTTGAAGTTTTAGGATTTAATGATGTTCCCAAAGCAGGAGATTTTGTTCAGGTTCTCGAGGATGAAAAGAGAGTCAGAGAAATTTCTGAAGATAGAAAAGAAGAAGAACATCAGGCCAGACTTCAAACAGAAAGTAAGGTTACATTAGAAGACTTCTATGATCAGATTCAAGAAGGAGAACTTCAAGAACTTAATTTAATTATAAAAGCTGATGTTCAGGGTTCTATTGAAGCTCTAAGAGAATCATTATTAAGATTAAGTACTGATGAAGTTGGAGTAAATGTAATTCATACAGGTGTAGGGGCAATTAATGAGACAGATGTTAATCTTGCAAGTGCATCCAATGCCATAATTATTGGCTTTAATGTTAGACCAGGTGTAAAAGCGCAAAAATTTGCTGAAAAAGAAAATGTTGATATAAGATTATACAGAGTAATTTATAAAGCCTTAGAAGATATTAGAAATGCCATGTCAGGTTTATTAGATCCTGAAATCAAAGAAGTTGTCAAGGGACATGCTGAAGTTAGAGCAACTTTCTCTGTTCCAGATGTAGGGATTATTGCCGGTGTTTATGTTACAGACGGAGAAGTAAATAGAAATTATCAGGCTAGATTACTCCGGGATAGCGTTGTTATCCATGAAGGCGAAATTTCTTCACTAAAACGTTTTGAAAATGATGTTAGAGAAGTAAAAGAAGGTTATGAATGTGGAGTTGGAATTGCCAATTACAATGATATCAAAGAAGGAGATATTATAGAATTTTATGATTATAAAGAGATAGAGCGCACACTGTAAATAGATCTCTTTATAAATGAGGTGGATACTATGTCAAGAAATAGAAAGCGTAGATTGTCAGAGCTTTTAAAAGAAGAGATCAGTGATATTATTTTAAAGGAAGTAAAAGATCCTAGAATCGGGTTTGTCTCTGTTAATGATGTTGAACTTAGTGGTGATTTAAGACATGCAAAAGTCTTTGTCAGTGTAATTGGTGATCAAACTGAAAGAGATGATACTATGGATGGCCTTAAAAAAGCTACAGGTTTTATAAGAAAATTATTAGGTGAAAGAATAACTGTTTATCATACACCAGAGCTTGTTTTTAAATATGATGATTCGATTGAGCATGGAATTCATATATCTAATTTAATTAAAGAAGTTAGAGAAGAAGAAAAAGAGGCTAAATCTGATGAAGAAAACAACTAAAAAAAGCAATAATATTTCCCAGGTTGCTAATTTTATAGCTGCCTGGGATAGCTTTTTATTGATTGGACATGAAGATCCTGATGGTGATTGTCTTGGATCAATTATTAGTCTAGGATTATTACTGCAAAAAATCGGTAAAAAAGTTAGGGTTGGTCTATATAAACCTTTAAATAGTAAGTATTCTTTTATAAAGGATAACCTTGATTTAGAGTGTTTTATTATTGACAGAACAACTGATATAAAAGATGCTAATGCAATTATAGCTCTTGATTCCAGTGATTCTGAACGGTTAGGTTCTGCAAAAAATTTATTAGGTAATCAAAAAGTCTTAAATATTGATCATCATGTTGATAATAAACACTTTGGTGATATTAATTATGTTTCTCCAGAATCTGCAGCAACTGGTCAAATTATTTATGAAATAGCTAATTACATGAACTGGAGTTATAATAAAGATATTGCCTATTATATGTCTGTTGCAGTTTTATCTGATACTGGATTTCTTCGTTATAGTAATACTGATCGCTCTGTTATTCAAATGATTGATCAAATGATGGCAAAGGGTGTTAATATTTATCAAATCAATAGAGATCTTTATGGAAAAGAAAAGCCTAAAAAGCTAAAATTAATTGGTAGGGCATTAAATAATTTAAATATATTAGAAGATGAAAAAATTGCTTACTTATATTTAGAAAAGAAAGACTATGATGATTTAGATGCTAACTTTGAAGATAAAGAAGGAATTGTTAATTATGCCAGAGATATTGATAATATTGAGGTAGGAATATTATTTAACGAAGAAGATGATAGAATAAAGGTTAGTATGAGATCAAACGAGTACTATCCAGTAAATAAATTAGCAGCAGAATTTGGCGGTGGAGGACATCCGAAAGCAGCTGGCTGTGGGCTTAATTTGGAACTGGAAACAGCAATTGAACAGGTAATAAATAAAGCTATTGAGTTAAACCAGGTAATCAGGGGGTGATTATAAATTTCAGAATATAACGGAATTTTAAATTTACTTAAACCTCCTGGTATATCATCTTTTGGTATGGTTGGCTGGCTTAGAAGAGTTCTAGATATGAGAAAAATTGGCCATACTGGTACCTTAGATCCTCTTGCAGCCGGGGTCCTGCCTTTATGTGTTGGAAAAGCCACTAGAATTATTCAATTTTTACCTGAGGGAAGCAAGACTTATATCTGTGAAATGAAACTGGGGATTTCTACAAATACCCTTGATCTAGAAGGTAAGATAACTGCCAGAGATGATTCATGGAAACAATTAAAAACTGAAACTATTGTTGATATCTTCAAAAGTTTTCAGGGGCAGATTGAGCAGATACCACCAATGTTTTCAGCTATCAATTATAAGGGAAAGCGTTTATATCAGCTGGCTCGTGAAGGCAAAGAAATTGAAAGAGATTCTAGAAATATTGAAATTTATGATCTTGCTATAATTGAAATTAACCTGCCAGTTATTAGATTTAAAATTAAATGTTCAAAAGGCACATATATAAGATCTTTAGTAAGAGATCTGGGAAAAGGTCTTGATACAGAAGCAGTTATGACATTCTTATTAAGAACTGAATCAGGACCATTTAAAATTGAGAATTCTTTATATCCAGCAGAATTAGAGTCGAATTTAAATGAAAAAATATTTGTTTCTCTAACCAGACATCTAGACTTTCCCAGGTTAAAAATAAAACCTGATGCCTATATCAGGGCGACTAATGGAGCTTTTTTATTTAAGGAAGACTTAATGGAATTGAATGGATATAATTTTAATAAAGATGATGATGTAATTTTATATGATGATGATTTATTTATTTCTATCTGTCAGGTTGATTTTGAAGAAGAGAGATATATTTTAAAACCTGATAAGGTTTTTAATATTGAAGAAGATGTCTGATTTTGGTCTGGAGGTCAAGTTAGGAATGAAAGTTATATATAGTAATCAATTTAATGAATTTAAAGGGCAACGTTCAGCTACTGCTATAGGCAGTTTTGATGGCATCCATTTAGGTCATCAGGCTGTAATAAATAAAACAAAAGAAATAGCTAAAGAAAATA
Source organism: Bacillota bacterium (assembly GCA_051745425.1). Taxonomy (GTDB): domain Bacteria; phylum Bacillota; class Halanaerobiia; order Halanaerobiales; family Halarsenatibacteraceae; genus Halonatronomonas. The sequence goes on along the minus strand of JBNJEB010000026.1, from coordinate 10,114 downwards.
ATTTAAAACCTGCTGTTTTTTCTTTTGAGCCTCATCCCAGGCAGGTTTTATCACCTGATCATATACCAGGTTTTATTACTTCTCCTAAACAAAAAGTTAAATTATTGACTGATTTAAATGTAGGTTATTATTTCTGCCAGGAATTTACAAAGTCATTTGCTAAAAAAGATTTTGAAGAGTTTGTTAAAAATATTCTCTATAAATCTTTAAATATTGGCCATATAGTTGTCGGAAAAGATTTTTCTTTTGGGAGAGGTGGAAATGGTAGCATTGAGGACTTAAAAGTTCTTGGAGATAAATATGATTTCTCTGTTACTCCATTAAATATTATCAATAATCATGGAGAGAAAATTTCCAGTACTAAGATCAGGCACCTGATTTCCAAGGGTGAAATGGATAAGGTTAAAAGCTTATTAGGCAGATATTATACAATGGCTGGAGAAGTTGTCCATGGAGATGCTCGAGGTGCAAAACTAGGTTTTCCAACTGCTAATTTATCATTAAATACTGATTATGTTCTGCCAGCTAAAGGAGTATATGCTGGCTATGTCAGATATAATGGTGATAAACTAAGAGGGGTTGCTAATTTTGGCCATAATCCAACATTTACTGTTGATGAATATAGAATAGAAATATTTATTATTGATATAGATAAAAACCTGTATGGTGAAGAATTAGAGTTTAGCCTGGTTAAATATATCAGACCTGAAAAAAAATTTGATAATAAAGATCATTTAATTAAGGCAATTAAGCAGGATGTACTTTACAGTAAAAAGGTTTTATGTTAAAATTATTTAGGTAGATGGTTTCCGTAACTAGGATTTTCGTACCACCAGCGAAATCTTGGTTACTGGAGTAATCTAATCAAGGAGGTGGAATTTAATGATAAGTAAAGAGAAAAAAGAAGAAATTATTAAAGAATATCAGAGAGAAGAAGGAGATACTGGTTCTCCTGAAGTTCAGATTGCATTATTAACTGCAAGAATTAAAGAACTAACTGAACATCTTAAAGAGCATAAAAATGATAACCATAGCCGTAGAGGGCTACTTAAAATGGTTGGTAGAAGAAAAAGAATGTTAAGATATCTGCAAGATAATGAAGTTGAAAGATATCGTGAATTAATATCCAGTCTTGGAATAAGAAAATAATTTTGTTTAGGGGAGCGGGAGAAACCGCTCCCTGTCTTTAAAATAGGAGGTTGATTTATGGTAAAATCTTGGGAACATGAGATTAATGGTACAACATTAAAATTAGAAACTGGTAAGATGGCTAAACAGGCAAATGGATCAATAATGGCAACTTATGGTGATACTTCAATTCTTGTGACTGCAACTATGTCAGATCCACGTCCTGGAGTAAACTTCTTGCCCTTAATGGTTAATTATGAAGAGAGAATTTATGCTATTGGTAAGATTCCTGGAAGTGTTACAAGAAGAGAGGGAAGACCAAGAGATCAGGCAACATTAAATGCAAGATTAATTGATCGTCCTTTAAGACCTTTATTCCCTAAAGGTTTTAGACATGATATTCAGGTAGTTGCCACTATCCTGGCTGTTGAAGATGATAATGATCCAGCTGTTGTGGCAATGAATGCTGCATCTGCTGCCTTAATGATTTCAGATATTCCATTTGATGGTCCAATTGCAGGAGTTAGAGTTGGCCTGGTTGATGGAGAGTTAAAAATTAATCCAGATGAAGATCTTTCTGAAGAGTCAGATCTCGACTTATTAGTTGCTGGAACAGAAGAAGCAGTTATGATGGTTGAAGCATCTGCAAATGAAGTTTCTGAAGAAATATTTTTAGATGCTTTAGATTTAGCCCATGCAGAAATTAAGAAGCTTGCAAAAATGCAGATAAAAATGCGTGAAGAAGTTGGCAAAGAAAAGATGGAGTTTACTCCTCCAGAATTACCAGAAGAATATAAGCAGCAATTATTTGAGATGGCTGAAGCTGATTTAAGAGATGCTGTATTTATTAAATTAAAGCAGGAAAGAGAAGAAGCTATCAGCAATGTTAAAGATAAAGTGTATGATGAATTTATGGAGACTTTAGATGAGGAACAGGCTGAAGAATTTGATGGTTTAATTAAAGATGAATTAGATAATGTAACTAAAAAAGTCTTTAGAGAAGAAGTTATCAGCAATGGTAAAAGACCTGATGGTCGTAATTTAGATGAAGTAAGACCTGTATCAACTGAAGTTGATTTAATTCCTAGAGTTCACGGGTCAGGATTATTTACTAGAGGTGAAACTCAGGCTCTTAGTGTATTAACACTGGGTTCAACAAGTGATGAGCAGACTATTTTTGGTCTTGGTGATGATGAGACTAAAAGATTTATGCATCATTATAATTTCCCACCATTCTGTGTAGGAGAAACCAGTCCAATGCGAGGACCTGGCAGAAGAGAAATTGGTCATGGTCATTTAGGGGAAAAAGCTATTGGCCCTGTTTTACCTGATCAGGATGAATTTCCTTATACAATAAGACTTGTTTCTGAAGTTCTTGAATCTAATGGTTCTTCATCCCAGGCAAGTATCTGTGGTAGTATTATGGCTTTAATGGATGGCGGTGTTCCAATTTCAGCACCTGTTAGTGGTATTGCTATGGGTTTAATAAAAGAAGAAGATGATATAGCAATATTATCTGATATCCAGGGTTTTGAAGATCATCTAGGTGATATGGACTTTAAAGTTGCCGGTACTAAAGACGGAATAACAGCTTTACAGATGGATATTAAGGTTACCGGTATTTCTAAAGATATCATGAGAAATGCTCTAGAACAGGCAAGAGAAGGCAGACTTCATATACTTGAAAAGATGTCTGAGGCTATTGCCGAACCCCGTCCTGAACTATCACCAAATGCACCAGCTATAAAAACAATGAAGATTGATCCTGAAAAGATCCGTTTTGTTATTGGACCAGGTGGAAAGATGATCAATAAGATAATTGATGAAACCGGTGCAAAAATTGATATAGAAGATGACGGTACAGTCTATGTTATGTCTGATGATCAAGAAGGCGGCGAAAAAGCCCAAAAGATGATTGAAGATTTAACAAGGGATGTAGAAGTTGGAGAAATTTATACAGGTACAGTTAAAAAGATCATGAACTTTGGAGCTTTTGCTGAAATATTGCCTGGTAAAGAAGGATTAATTCATATTTCTGAACTGGCCGATTACCATGTTGATAAAGTTGAAGATATTGTCAGCGTCGGTGATGAAGTTCCAGTAAAGGTAATAAAAATAGATAACCAGGATAGGATTAATTTATCAAGGGTTAAAGCTCTAGAAGAACTTGATGAAGAGGATGATAAATAATTCTGTTTAAAATAAAATAACAACTGAAAAACATAAACTAGTTTTTTCTAGTTTATGTTTTTTTTAATTAATTGAGAGGAGACAATTTTATGAAGCTTGGTAAACATGTATCGATAGCCGGTGGAATTGATAAGGCTATCTCGAGAGCAGTAGATATTGGTTGTAATTCTGTTCAGATATTTGTTAATAATCCTAGAGGCTGGAAGAACAGTACTTTAGGAGATGAATTAGTAAATGATTTTAAAGTTACAAGAAAATCTAATAAAATAAACCCTGTAGTAGTTCATTCAATTTATTTAATAAATCTGGCTTCTCCAAAAAAAGATTTATGGGAAAAATCTATTCAGGCTCTAATTGATGATTATAGAAGATCAGATAAAATTGGTGCTGAATATTTAGTTTTTCATCCTGGGAGTCATACTGGCTCTGGAATTGAAAAAGGAACTTTAAGGATTATTAATGGACTAAATAGAGTTTTAAAAGAAACTGAAGGTAATACTGAGATCTTATTAGAAAATGTTGCCGGTGCAGGAACTGCTATTGGTAAAACAATTAAGGAACTTAATCAAATAATTAGCAAGATTAATGAACCAGAAAGGGTCGGTTTATGTATAGATACCTGCCATGCCTTCTCAGCAGGCTATGATGTTGCAAATAGAGATGGTCTGGATCAATTAATAGATGAAGTTAATGCCGGGCCAGGACTGGATAAACTTAAAGTATTACATTTAAATGATTCTAAATTTGAATTAGGTAAAAATAAAGATAGGCATGAACATATTGGTGACGGCTTTATTGGTGAAACAGGTTTTAGTGAGGTAATAAATCATCCTGAACTGGCTGATAAAACTTTTATATTAGAAACACCCTGGTTTGACGACCTTGATCATGACCCTGATGTAGATATTTTAAAAGAACTCAGAAAATAGGTGAGATTTAATGGAAAGTAAGCTATTTACTGAAGCTACAATTAAATATATGAAAGGGCAAATTGAAAATGCTAGAGGTCAGGAAGTTTTCTTTCAAGGGGCTTATGATGGCAATAAAGATATTTTGAATTCTATAAAAGCTGTTAGCAGGGGAAATGAAAATATGGCCCCTGCCATTATCAGCAATCTTAAGCCTGGGGATGTAGTTATCCATAATCATCCCTCTGGAGATTTAAGGCCTTCCCCGGCAGATATTAGAATTGCTTCTAAATTAGGTAATAAAGGAATTGGCTTTATTATAGTTAATAATCAGCTTACTGACAGCTATATAGTTGTCAGTCCTGATAGTATTGCTGAACTGGAATTACTTGATAAAGAAGAAATAATCAAATACTTTAGACCTGGGGGCCAACTTGCTGAATCACTTAAAAATTATCAGGAAAGAGAAGAGCAGATAGAAGTTTTAAAGAAAATAGTTGATACCTTTAATAATAATGGTAAGTTAATGGTTGAGGCTGGAACAGGTACTGGAAAATCCTTCGCTTATCTCATTCCAGCCCTTATCTGGTCCAATCAAAATAATATCCCTGTTATCATATCTACCAATACCATTAACCTTCAGCAGCAATTAATAAATAAAGATTTAGTATTTCTAAAAGAAATTATGCCCTTTGATTTTAAAGCCACCCTTGTAAAGGGCAGGTCTAATTATATCTGTTATCGGAAATTAAAAAACATATTAAAAAGAAAAGATAGCAGCTCTGAATTAAAGAATACTGCCCGGTATATTGAGGATCAAACCAATAGCCAAAACTTTGATGGTTCAAAAAGTGATCTTACCTTTAAGATTGATAATAATTTGTGGTCAGAATTTGCTTCAGAATCCGATATGTGCTTGAATTCAGCCTGCCCGTATTTAAAAAAATGCTATTTTCAAAGAGCCAGAAAATCAATTTATCAGAGCGATATTTTAGTCGTTAACCACCATCTATTATTAGCAGATGGAATTCTAAAAAATAAAGCCTATAGTGTATTACCTGATTACCAGGAACTAATAATTGACGAAGCCCATAATCTAACAGAGGTAGCGACAAAAATTAGCGGTCAGGATTTTTATCCGCCGGCATTAAATAATTTGATTAATAGAATAATGAATTCAACCCATTCTCCATTAATCAGGATTCGAAAGGATGATTATAATATTCATCCAGATGACCGCCAGGAGATAATCAAGCTTATTGATAAAGAATTATTTCCTAACTTAAATAAAGTAGAAGAATTAAATCGCCAGTATAATTATGAGCTAGGCTCTCTGATGGATAATGAGTCTTCAAGAAAACTCCGTTTAAAACAGAATACATTTAATAATACTAATATAGAGGATTGGAAGGATTATGGCGATAGGTTAATCTCTCTTTTAAAGAAGACTGCATATAAATTTGAAAATTTATTTGATTTAATTGAATCGAATTTTGATCTTAAATCAACAGGTGAAGAAAATCCTTTGATAGAAATTAATGCTTATTTAAGTAGATTAAATGAGATGGCTGATTCACTTGAAATTAATTTAAATTATAAGGATCATTTAGATGAATCTGTTTTCTGGATTGAAAAACGTTTTAATAAAGGCAGTAATAATTATATTCAAAGGAATGCAAGACTTGAGGTAGATGAATTTTTAAATGAAGTTATCTTTGATAAAGCAGCCACAAACATTATGACCTCTGCTACCCTGGCAGTAAATGAAAGTTTTGATTATTTTAAAAAGAAAATGGGCTTAAATAAGATTAATGAACTGATTGTTGAATCACCCTTTGATTATCAAAAGCAAATTGGAATTTATCTTCCTGAGGATATACCATCAGTTTATGATGATAATTTTCTAAATGATATCTCTGATAATTTAATAGATTATATCGATAAGAAAGCCGGGAGAACTTTAATTTTATTTACATCTTATAAGATGTTAAATCAATTTAAAGAAATATATAAAAAGCGTTTAAAAGCATTAAATATCAATATTTTAGCCCAGGGAGATCTCCCAAGACATATTATATTAAAAAGATTAAAGAATAAGAAGCGGCAGATTTTACTTGGTACAAGCAGTTTCTGGGAGGGGATAGATGTCCCTGGGGAATCCCTTGCTGGCCTTATTATTATGAAATTACCCTTTGAGGTTCCTACAGATCCTATTATTGCTGCCAGAAATGATAAGATAAAAGAATCCGGTGGCAATCCATTCTGGGAAGAGTCACTCCCTGCAGCTATTATCAAATTTAAACAAGGTTTTGGCCGTTTAATCAGGTCTAAAAATGATAAAGGTGAAATTATACTACTGGATAGAAGAATCCTGGATAAGAGCTATGGTAAAGGATTTATTAATTCTCTACCTAAAAATTGTGCAATAAATAAAAAATGGCCGAAATTTAATATAAAAAGTCATAACAATGAAGGATTTTAAAAATTTTTAAAGAAATATAAGAAATAGCAAAGACAATTTTTTAAAGTAATAAGGAGTGGCAACTGAGTTATGACAAATTCGACAAAAATATTTAAAGTAATTGCTTTTTTAATATTTTTAGTTTTTATATTTAGTTTGTTATATACAGTAAATATATCAGCAATTGATCTTAAATTGATATATACTGTTCAAGAAGGAGATTCTTTTTACGAAATTGCCTCAAAATATAATATTAGCATTGATAGATTAAGTTCCTGGAATGGCTTAAATAGTAATGGAGTTATTAGACCTGGTGATGATTTAGAAATTCCTCTTGAAGATGATGAGCCTGTAGAAAGAGATTTTAATAAAAATTTTTTAGAAGATAATGATAATGATGATTTTGACTTATCGACTGAAAATTCTTATGCAGTTAATGTTAATGCTAATGTTCAACCAGATTTAGATGATATTTCAGAAGATGACCTTGTTACATATTATGTTAAAAGTGGTGATTCTCTTTATGAAATAGCAAGAACATATAATACCTCTACCAGTCTTATTATAGCTTTAAATAACCTGGATAATCATTCAATTAGACCTGGCGATAAATTACAGGTTCCTGCCAAAGATTTAACTGAAAGGCAACTGCTTGCTAGATCTATTTCCAATCAGGAATTAGAATTACTGGCTAGAGCAATTAATGGTGAAGCCCGTGGCGAACCTTATTTAGGTCAGGTTGCTGTTGGAGCTGTTATTATTAATAGAGTAATTAGTAATCAATTTCCTGATACCATTAAAGAAGTCATTATGCAGGACGGGCAGTTTTGTATTGTTGAAGATGGGCAAATAAATTTAACCCCTTCACCAACAACCAGACAGGCTGCTAAAGAAGCTGTCAATGGTCGAGATCCTACAGATAGGGCCTTATATTTTTATAATCCGGAAAAATCAAATGAACAGGAATGGATGGCGAGAAGGGATGTTATTATCAGAATTGGAAACCATATTTTTGCAAGATAATAGAATGGGGTGTTATAATGAAAATAGAAATTAATCGGATAGATAAATCCATTGATTTACCTGAATATCAGCATCCTGGTGAAGATGCCGGACTGGATTTAATTGCAGCTGAAAATTGTAATTTAACCGGTGGTAATTACAGGATGATTAAAACTGGCATAAAAGTTGCAATTCCAAAAGGTTATGGAGGTTTTGTTTATCCCAGAAGTGGCCTTGCTAAAGACTATGGAGTTACAGTTTTAAATTCACCAGGTGTAATTGATTCAGGTTATAGAGGCGAAATTGGTGTTATCTTAATCAATCATAGCCGAGAGGATTTTCAGATTAAAAAAGGAGCTAGAATAGCCCAGTTAATAATACATCCAGTTAAAGAGATTGCCTGGAAAGAAGTTGACGAATTGCCAGAAAGCCTCAGAAAAACAACTGGTTTTGGTGATTCAGGAATTTTATAAAGGAGGCCGTTAAAATGAAGCATGAAACAATTAAATTAGAAAATGATACTTTAATTCTTCTAGACCAGAGAAAGCTGCCAGAAAAGCTAGAGTTTTTTAAAGCTAGCGATTATCAGGAAGTCGCCTTTGCCATATCTGATATGGTTGTTAGAGGAGCCCCTGCTATTGGTGCTACTGGAGCATATGGAGTTTATTTAGCTGCCCTGGAATATGATGACCTTAGTGAAAATGAGTTTTTAAGTCAGATGCAAGATGCCATTGAATATTTAAATCAGGCCCGACCTACTGCAGTCAATTTAAGCTGGGCTACTCATAGAATGTTCAATATTATTAAAAAGAATAGTGGCCAGGACCGTCAGGCCTTAATAAGGCTGCTGGAACAGGAAGCAAATAATATTGCCCGGGAAGATGTGGAAATTAATAAAACTATGGCCCGCCATGGCGATAAAATAGTGCCAGTTTCAGCTAATATTTTAACCCATTGTAACACAGGGGCCCTGGCTACAGTTGATTACGGTACTGCCCTGGGAGTTATTAGAGAAGCCCACAGAAATAACAAAAATATCCATGTTTATGCCGATGAAACCAGGCCCCGTTTACAGGGCGCCAGGTTGACAGCATTTGAGCTTGTTGAAGAAAATATTCCTGCTACCTTAATAGCTGATAGTGTTGCTGCTACCCTAATCAGAGATGGTAAAATTGATTTGATTTTGGTTGGTGCTGACAGAGTAGCTGCAAATGGTGATATAGCCAATAAGATTGGAACTTATATGCTTTCAGAATTGGCCAGAGTTCATTCTGTACCGTTTTATGTTGTTGCTCCAAGGTCTACTATTGATTATAATCTTGATCATGGTGACTTAATTGAAATTGAGGAAAGATCTCCTGATGAAGTTAAAAAGATCGGTTCTGAAGTAATTGCACCTGATGAAATAGATGTATATAATCCTGCTTTTGATATAACACCTGCAGAGAATGTAACCGGTATAATTACTGAATATGGGATAGTTGAACCTCCATTTGTCTCTGGATTAAGAGAAATTAAGGATAAAAGAAGATCATAATTGTCTGTTAGGAGTCGATAAATATGTCAGAAGATATGCTTCCAATTTTAAAGGTTACACCTGATAAAATCAACGATAAAGTTATAGTATGTGGAGATCCTGGAAGAGTTGATAAAATATCCAAATATATTAATAACGTCGAAGAAATATCTTTTAACCGTGAGTATAAGTTAATTAATGGCAGATATAATAACCAGAATCTTAGTATTGTTTCTCATGGAGTAGGCGCAGCTGGTGCAGCCGTCTGTTTTGAGGAGATTATTAAAGGCGGAGCTAAAGAAATAATCAGAGTTGGAACTGCTGGATCATTAAATTTATCTATTGAGGATGGAGATATTGTTATAGCTCAGGCCGCAATCAGGGAAGATGGATTAACAGAGCAGTTAATCAAAAAGGAATATCCAGCAGTTGCAGATATGGAGTTAACCAGAAAACTAATAGCTGCAGCAGATGCTAAAACTTATGGTGAGATTAAGAGTGGTATTATCTTAACTGTTGGAGCTTTTTATCCAGAAATAGAACCACTTCCTAATAATTATTATAGTGAAGCAGGGGCGCTTGCCGTTGAAATGGAAGCAAGTGTATTATTTTTAATCGCTGCCTTACATGGAGTAGCTGCCAGCGGTATCTTTGCAATTGATGGAATAGCAGTTGATTTTGATGCCGACAAATATAATCCCCACCGGGATAAAGTCGATACAGCTATTGAAAATAGTATTAAAATTGCTCTTAAGGCGATTACTGGATAAGTTAATTAAGGAGTTGATTTTAATTAAGAGACAAGATAATTTTTCAACTAAAGCAATTCATGCAAAAGAACCTGAGAAGAAGCCTGAAAATGCTTTAAATAACCCTATCTTTATGACCTCTACCTTTACATTTGATACC
>JBNJEB010000025.1:0-17529 GCA_051745425.1 Bacillota bacterium | reverse complement strand
TGCTTTTAAAGATTATAATTATAAACAATAAAGCTAAATTTATCCTAAATAAGGAGTGAAAAAATGGTTAAAAATCAAACCAGTCGATTCAAGATGGATAAAAGTTCTTTGAAAAAAGAATTAGAAAATCATACCGAAGATTTTGTCTTAGATAAACTAGAAGAAGTTTTAAATAATGATGAGCAATTCAACGATATCTGTACCTGCCAGAACTGCTTATTAGATATGGCATCCTATACATTAAATAGAATTCCAGCCAAATATATCTCCAGCCCCCAGGGCTCGCTCCATGCAAAATTAATAGAGTTTGAACAGCAGGTAAATGTTGATATCATCTCAGTTTTAACCAGAGCCATTAAAATCATATCAAAAAATCCCCGCCACGATAACTAAATATTACTGGCAAATTAATTTCCAGGGAAATTTAGTTCTTCTATAAATTTTTCCTGGAAATCTGCATCTTTAGAGAGTTCAATATATTGAATTTTCTTTTTTAAACTTTCGACTATCTCCTCTAAATCTCTATCTAATAGATAAAGACTGGCCCCTGCTCCTGAACCATTGCCAAATTGAATAATCTTACCTTTAAAAATTTCTGGTAACATTCCAATTAAAATTGTATTCTCAGGGTCCAGATAATTGGCAAAACCTCCAACCAGATAGACTTTAGCTATTTCAGATAAGTTGAGCTCAAGCCTTGCTGCCAGAACTTCTATTCCTGCTTTGATTGCCCCTTTAGCCAGCTGCAACTGCCTGATATCCTTCTGGGTCAGACTAATTTTATTAACTGCTTCTTCTTCAGAAAAGACCACAACCTCTTTTTCATCTTCATTAAATCTTTGCTGCCAGAACTCAGGCAGCTCCTCCCTGTCATTAAATTTACCGTTGGGGCTTATCAGTCCAATCTCTAAAAATCCGGCAACCAAATCAAGTAAGCCTGAACCACAGATACCTCTGGGCTTTTCAGCATTTATTGCCTGGTAATTAAAGCCATCCACTCTTATCTCAAACTTTTCAACTGCTCCAGCTAGAGCAGCCATTCCGGATGAGATATTACTGCCTTCAAAGGAAGGCCCGGCAGCAACTGAACAGGTATAAATCTCACTATTATTTCCTAAAGCAATCTCACCATTGGTCCCAATATCAATTAATAACTGATTCTCCTCATGCTCACCTACACCTGTTGCCAGCAGATCACCGATTATATCGGCTCCAACATAGGCAGAAATAGACGGCAAAGTTAAAAGTTCAGCTTCAGCATTTATCTCTAAACCTATTAACCCAGGCGAAAGAGATAAGCCTTCAGTAAAATCAGGTATAAAAGGCGATTTTGCAATATCTATCGGGTCCAAACCTAATAAAGTATGGAGCATGGTTGTATTCCCGGCAAAGGCTATCCTGTAAATATCATCATTTTCAGCCCCAACTTCATCGGTCAAATCTTTTAAGCCCTGGTTTAACCTTGCAACTAAAACCTGTTGCAATTTTTCGGCATTCTCTTTTGCTTTATTGGCAAACTGAATTCTGGAAATAACATCTGCACCATATTCCTTCTGGGGATTATACATCGAATCTACAGCCAGTTTTTCACCTGTCTCTAAATCATAAAGATAAAGAACCATTGTTGTAGTTCCAATGTCAACAGCCACCCCTAATAAACTTTTTTCTGCAGCAGCTGGAGATAATTCTAGCAATTGCTTCTGACAGCAGACCCCTTTTAACTCCTGAACCTTGGAGTCAAGAGCCTGAATATCGTTGAAAAGTTTATCGCCTGTGGAAGTTGTTCCAGTCTTTTCTAAATACCTTGTAAGATAACTCCTTTGATCATCCAGTACTGGTTTTTCTGGTTTGAAATTAACCAGTCTCCAGCCAGAATTTAATCTCCCCTCAACTTCGGCTGTTCCAGTTAAAACATTGATATCTCCCTCAGTATCAAGCCTTATCTCTAGATCCCTTTCAACCTGATGCAAACAGGCCAGCCGGAGACCCTGCTTTATTTCTTTTTCAGAAAAAATCTCCTCTTCAATACTTTTTAACTCTGGTGCAGGCTGCAGGCGGACCCTGCATTTTTTACAGGTCCCTTCACCACCACAATAAGCAGTCAGCTGATAGCCTTTTTGATTAATCAAATCAAACAAATTTATTTTATCATCGATTTCAAATTCTTCAACTCTATCCCCCTGAATTATTCTCACCTGAAAAGCCATAATACCCCGCCTTTTTCTTAATTTTGTGAAAATTATATTCAAAAAGAGACCAGACAGCAAATACTGCCTGATCTCTATTATTTATTCCCTTAAAGCTTGGTTTAGAATAACCCACTAATCTTTCCGTTTTCATCAATATCAATATCTTCAGCAGATGGTCTCTTTGGAAGTCCTGGCATTGTTAGGACCGGTCCAGTTAAGGCAACTAAGAAACCTGCACCTGCAGAGACATTAATCTCTCTGACAGTAACTGTAAAGCCTTCTGGTCTACCCTTTAGAGCCGGGTTATCAGAAATTGAGTTCTGAGTTTTGGCCATACAGATAGGCAGTTTATCATAGCCATAACATTTATATAATTCTATCTGCTTTTTAGCTTCATCGCTAAATTCAACACCATCAGCACCATAGATCTCTTTGGCTATAGTCCTGATTTTTTCTGGAATAGTATCTTTTTCATCATAGAGGAATTCAAACTTTGATTCTTCATTATCCAGGATATCAATAACCTTCTTACCTAATTCCTCTCCACCTTCGCCACCTTTGGCAAAGACTTCTGATAGGGCAACATTAACACCAAGATCTTCACAGCGTTCTCTGACTAATTCTAATTCTGCTTCAGTATCATCAGGGAAACGGTTAATTGCAACAACTAATGGTACTCCAAACTTCTTGATATTTTCAATATGCTTCTCTAAGTTCTCGACACCAGCTGATAATGCATCAAGATCTTCATCAGTTAAGTCATCTTTAGCTTTGCCACCATGCATCTTAAGGGCTCTAACTGTTGCAACCAGGACTGTTGCATCAGGATGTAAGTCAGCAAATCTTGACTTAATATTAAAGAACTTTTCAGCACCAAGGTCAGCACCAAAGCCGGCTTCAGTAACAGTAATATCACTGATTGACATAGCCATCTTAGTAGCCATTACACTGTTACAACCATGGGCAATATTGGCAAATGGTCCACCATGGATAAAGGCTGGAGTATTTTCTAATGTCTGAACCAGGTTAGGCTTAATGGCTTCTTTAAGTAGAGCAGCCATGGCACCATGAACACCAAGTTGTTTGGCAATAATTGGTTCGTCATCATAATTATAGGCAACTACAATTCTACCAATCTTTTCCTTTAATTCGCTAATATTATTAGCAAGACAGAGGATAGCCATAACTTCAGAGGCTACTGTTATCATGAAATTATCCTGTCTTGGATAACCATTGGACTTACCGCCAAGGCCAACTATAATATCTCTAAGGGCACGATCATTCATATCTACTACTCTTGAGAAACTAACCCTTGTTGGGTCTATTCCAAGCTCATTACCCTGCTTGATATGATTATCAATAGTTGCTGATAATAGATTATGGGCTACACCAATTGCATGGATATCGCCAGTAAAGTGAAGATTGATATCTTCCATTGGAACAACCTGGGAGTAACCACCACCGGCTGCACCACCTTTAACACCCATTGTCGGTCCTAAGGAAGGCTCTCTAAGAGCAATCGCTGCGTTCTTGCCAAGTCTATTTAAAGCCTGGCCTAAACCTACAGTTGTTGTTGTCTTACCTTCACCTGCAGGAGTTGGGGTCATGGCTGTGACTAGAACAAGCTTACTATCCTGGTCAAGCCTTTCTAAGGCATCTAAATTAACCTTGGCCTTATACTTACCATAATGTTCTAATTCCTCTTCCAGTAAACCTGCCTTCTCTGCTATCTCGCTTATTAGTTTCATGTCTGCTGCCTGTGCAATTTCAATGTCGCTTCTCATTCTTTTAAATTCCTCCTTTATAATATTGTTCTTTTAAAATAAGGTTGAAAATTTTTATAACCTATCAATATACTTCTGTAATTTTTCTAAAATTCCTGCATTTAATTTAGGCTTATTAAAATTATTAAGTATTTCTTCATATTTAGCACTGGCTCTTGCTGCAGTTTCTGGCTGTTCTTTATCACTAAAATACCGCTCTCTTTTTGACAATAAAGGCAATCTCATATCTTTCATATGCTTAAAAGTATGGTCAGTAGAGATAAAATTACCGCCTGGACCAATCTTTATTATCTCTTCAGCTGCCAGTTGGTCTTCATCTACCTTTAATCCCTCTGCTAAATTATTGACTATTCCACAGATCTCATCATCAATGATAAACTTTTCATAGGACATGGACATATAATTTTCTAAAAGACCGGCAGCATGGAGAATAAAGTTAAAACCATTATTAACAGCTGACATAATATTTAACATTGATTCATAACCTGCCTGGGCATCAGGGAAAAGGGAATCTGTTAAAGCTCCTCCACCTCTACAGGGAACCCCATAATACCTTGCCATCTGAGCAGTTCCATTAAACATTTTTGCCGTTTCAGGACTGCCTAGAGCCAGGTCTGCAGTTTTTAGATCAACAACACTGGAAGCAGAACCATAGATTACCGGAGTTCCAGGATTAATAAGCTGAGTCAAAACTATTCCTGTTAGAATTTCCGCATTTTGCTGCACCAATGAAGCCGGCAGGGTAGTTGGGGCAGTTGTTCCAGTCATACTTAATGAGGCAATAACCATCGCCTGTTTATTCTCAGAATAAACCATTAAGGCATCGCTCATCCGTTCATCAATCGTTAAAGGACTATTTGTATTAATCAGGGAAACCAAAACAGGATGATTTCGAACAAACTCTTTACTCTCAAAAACTATTTCGGCCATCTCTATTGATTCTTTGGCCTTTTTAGCACCCATAGCACTGCCCATCAGACATTTATCACTATACTTAACTGCGGCTTCTAACATCTTGCCATGGCGAATCCTGTCATCAATATCAGTCGGTTCTGCCAGGACTCCACCAACAACATCAATATTATCACTGGCCTGAGCTAATTTTGTAAACTTGATATAATCCTCATATTTAGAGGGACGCCGATTCATTTCTGGATACTCCATTACAAAAGGAGAGCCATAACCTGGAGCCAGTACTGTATTCTTGCCGCCAATTTGCACATTATTTTTTTCATTTCTAGCATGGAGAGTAAATTCTTCTGGAGCCAGACTTAAATATTCATCAAGATCTTTCTGACTGAGATGAACCTTCTTATCCTCTACCTGTACCCCGGCCTTCTCAAATATTTTTCTTGCTTCTTCTGACAGTATTTCTACGCCAGCTTTCTCTAAAACCTTAAGGGTCGCTTCATGTATCTTCTCCAAATCTCCTTTAGAAAAAATATCAAGACCTTCTCTGCTTCTCTTTATCAAACTACTCACCCCCAAAACTATTTTCAGTACTTAAAATTCTTCTGGCATATCCAATAATTCCTGATAATTAAAGACAGGACCATCTTTACAGACATACCGGTGTCCAATATTACATTTCCCACACTTGCCAAGGCCACAGGACATCCTCATCTCGAGAGTAGTAATAATGTCTTCAGGTTTAATTTCAAGCTCCAGCAGTTCATTGATCACCGATTTAATCATTATCGGAGGACCACAGACATAATATTTTGCCCCTTCAGTCAGACATTCAATTTCATCTTTAATTAAATTATGGGGGAAACCAACACAGTATTCCCAGTCTTCACAGGGCTTATCAATAGTATATTTTATCTCTGTATTATCGGCATCTTCCCAGCGGGGCTGATCATAATCATAAAGCATATCATCAGGTGAACGAAAAGCCTGTAACATCTGGACCCTTCCATAATTCCCACGGTTATCAGGGTCAAGGACATAATCAATTGCTGAACGGAGTGGAGCCAGTCCGATTCCACCACTGATAAAAATTATTTCCTGGGATTTATGCTCCTCAATTGGAAATGAATTGCCATAAGGTCCCCTGAGTCCAACTTTATCGCCAACAGTCATTTCATGTAAAGCAGCAGTTACTTTGCCAGTCTCCTTAACTGAAATAACAATCTTATCTCTATTGGAAGGCGATGAAGCCAGGCCAAAGGGGGCCTCTCCCACACCATGAACAGTTAACATTAAAAACTGGCCAGGCTTAAAATCAAAAACTGGATCATCTCCTGTAAGCTTAAGATGAAAGGTCTTTATATTAAGATTACTGCCTGTTTCCTGAATAACTTTGATAATTTCAGCTTCTTCTGGAAGATAATCATCTCTCTTCACTGGCCTGACCTCCTTTTACTAAAGTTTTGTCAACAGCACTAATAACTTTTCTAATATCCAGATTAACTGGACATTTATAAATACAACGGCCACAGCCTACACAGCCTGGCTTCCCATCATAGTTCTGGGGGTGGTAGGAAAACTTATGGAGCAAACGCTGCCGCCAGCGCTGATGCTGTTCTTCCCTGGGGTTATGGCCTGAAGCGTGTTCAGTAAACAGGGAGAACATACAGGAATCCCAGGAGCGATTTTTAGTACTCCCATCCCAGAAGAAATCAAAACAGAAACAGGTCGGACAGTAATAGGTACAGACACCACAACCCAGACAGCTTGCTGTCGGCTCCTGCCAGTCAACCTGATTAAAGACTTCTTTTTCTGGAAATGGCAGCTCACTCTTAATTTCAAATTCAGTTTCACCGGCAAATTTATCTTCCCAGTCAGCTAATAAATTTTCTAGCTCTTTAATATCCCCGGTCTCCAGATTATCTAAATAAGCCTCAACTTCTTTAGGAAATTTAAAACCATCTTTAATTTTAAGATAGTAATGCTCTCTATCCCTGGCTTCTAAATCCTCATAGAGAAATACTGGAGCCAGCTGATGCTCAAAATAATCAATTCCTAATTCTTTCTGAAAATTATTCGGGGGCAATGTCTGATTGGAATAACCTATGAAAAGATTACTTTCTCTCCTTGCTTCATAAAATGGATCAAGATAATCTTCATCTAAAAAGACATCATCAAATAATTCAATTGCTGCCAGATCACAACTTCTAACACCAAAAAAGAGCCTGGGTTTATCCTGGTCTGAACTATGATTATTTCCTTCTTGATCAAAATCAAGGTGCTGATCTCTAGGCAGAATAAAGTTCTTTGGCGTAGTTTCAGGTAATTCCTTAAGATAGATTGCAGGAATTTCTGTTTCCATTCTTACCTTACGATAAAGAACGCGATTTAATCTCCCCTGTTCAACTTTAAAGGGGGCAATCAAATTATATTCCGCAAATAAAACTTCTAACAGACCTATAAGTTCTTCTGAATTCAGCTTTTTTATCCTCATAATTAATCACCCTCCTGCTGGAGGAAACCTGGTTCTGGATCTTCCTCGTTATAATCTGAAAAAAGTGATTTCTGATCTATTGCTAATCCAGGTCTAAAGTCAAAGTATTTCCTTGCCTGGTGATATAAATGGGATGTTAAAGAACGCATCTCAATTCCTTCTGGACAGGCCATCTCACAGGCCCCACAGTTAACACATCTGCCTGGCATATGCATAGTTCTCATCAAATGAAAGACCATATCTTCTTCAGGCCCACTGCCTTCCTCAAGCCAGACCGGTTGATTACTTTCAACAAAGCAATGGTCGCAATAACAGACCGGGCAGGCATCTCTACAGGCATAACACTGGGTACATCTCATAAATTCTTCAGTATAATGATTTTTTCTTGTAGATTGGTTCTCTTCTGATAATAAATATTTTAAATCTCTCTTATCTTTTGCAAATTCTTCCTCTGGTAAGGGCTCACCTACATAATAATCTGCAATCACTGGATTCTTGGTATCACATTCATCACAGGCTGTATTTCCCTCTATCCCTGGACAGCCATTAATGCCAATAATTATTAAATTATCTCTATCAATAATATTTTCAGACACATAAAATGCTATAGCCCTGGTATCACAGGGTTTGGCAACTACTACCTGCTTTAATTTCCGATTTTTTAAAAGATACTTACTTAACATCTGATAGGCTTGATCTGTAAATTCTATCCTGGCAAAATCTGGTTCAGGATCTTTATTAATAATTAATGGCTCTATTAATCCAGAAAATTCTCCTCTGCTATAGGCAAGCAGCCGATCAAATTCTTCTTGCTCATAAATTAGTCTAATTTTTTCCTGCAAGTCTTCTGTTATCTCTTTATAAGAATTGGTCATCAATCACACCGCCTTCATCATCAGGCTCAGTAGTTCCAGGATTACCGGTTTCAAGCTCAAAGCCTTCCAGTAAATCAGCTGCCAGATAACCATCCCAGGGGCCAACAGATTTTACTCTGTCAACAACCTGTCTGACCACACTGGCGAATCTCCGGCCTTCAGCAGCAGAACACCAGGTGAAATTAAGTCTTTCAGGCTCAACCCCTGAATATTCCAGTAATTCTTTTAGCATTATAAACCTCCGCCTGGCATAATAATTACCATCAATATAATGACAATCACCAGGATGGCAGCCTGAAACCAATATTCCATCTGCCCCTTTCTTTAAGGTCTTGATTATTATTAACGGATTTAATCTGCCTGTACAGGGAATTCTAACAGCTCTAATATTTGTCGGATACTGGAGTCGACTGCTCCCGGCAAGATCAGCTGCTGCATAACTGCACCAGTTACAGAGAAAGGCAATTATTTTAGGCTCAAATTCTTCCTTTGCAGCAGCTCCATTATTTTCTGCCATTAGAGCATCCCCCCTTTGCTAAACTCTTCCTGATCTTTAACTAAAAGTGTCTCAATTTCATCGAGAATCTGCTGATTTCTAAAGCCCTTTAAATCGACTGCATTGGGACGACAGACTCCAAGACAGTTACCACAGCCCTTACAGAGGACTTTATTAACTTTAGCTTTCCTCTCAACAGGATCTACCTCAATAGCCTTATAAACACAGACCCTCTCACAGTCGCCGCAGCCAATACAGAGTTCCTCATCAACTTCAGCAATCATTGCTTCAGTCAATAAAAATTCTTTAGAAAGGATTGAAGCTGCCCGACCAGCAGTTGCCCGGCTCTGGGAAATAGTTTCAGAAATATTTTTAGGTCCATGGGCCAGCCCTGTTAAAAAGATTCCATCTGTTGATGAATCAACTGGTCTCAACTTAACATGGGCCTCAAGGAAAAACTTATCTTCATTTAATGGTGTTTTCAACATCTTACTAATTCTTTCATTGTCCTCTCCTGGCAAAACAGCTGCTGCCAGAACAACCAGGTCTGGATTATCTTTAATAGTTCTTCCAGTTAGCGGTTCTTTAAAGCTGATTTCAAGTTTATCATTTTCACTCGCCTTAACATCTGGTTTATTCTCAAGATCAAACCTGGAGAAATTAACACCTAAATCTCTGGCTTCTCGATAAAGATCTTCATAATACCCGTAACTGCGCATCTCACGATAGAGGATAGTAATTTCTAAATCAGGATCTTTCTTCTTTAATTCAATGGCATTCCTTAAAGACTGGGTACAGCAGAGTCTGCTACAGTACGGTCTATCTTCCTCTCTGGAGCCAACACACTGGATCATATATATCTTTTTAGCATCAGCCAGTCTTTTAGAATTATCAGCCATAAGCTCTTCTAAATCCAGAGCAGTCATAACCCTATCTGATTGCTGATACTGATATTCCTCTGGCTTTAACTCTCTGCCTCCAGTTGCAACTATAACTACTCCTCCCTCAAGTTCAATCTCCTGGGGTCCTGAAAGCTCAAGCTGATAGTTGCCTACAAATCCTGAAATATCATTGATCTTATAACCTGAATAAATATCTATCAGTTTGTTTTCCCTTATTTCAGCTGTTAACTTTTCTAAAAAGGGCTTAATCGGCCGGCCAAACCCAGACCGATGAATCTCTGCTGCTTTGCCTCCAAGCCATTCAGCCTCTTCAACCAGAGAAACTGGAAAACCAAGATTTCCTAACTCTCTGGCAGCTGTCATCCCTGCTACTCCACCGCCAAGGACAAGGGCTCGGGTTATATTATCTACTTCTCCCCGTTCTAAAGGCAGAGCATTTTTGATTCTGGCAACACCGGCTCTGACCAGCTCATAGGCCTTCCAGGTGGCTTTCTCTTTCTCCTCCTTATGAACCCAGGAACCCTGATCCCTGATATTTGTCATCTCCATTAAATGGGGGTTAAGACCTGCTCTTTCCACTGCATCCTGAAAGAGCATTTCATGGGTCCGGGGAGTACAGGAAGCTATTAATATCCTATTTAAATCATATTCTTCAATTCTATCGGCTATTAATTTCTGGCTATCAGTTGAGCAGAGATATTTAACATCCTCAGCCAGCTCAACAAATGGCATCTGACCAACCCGCTCGGTTACCTCTTTGACATCTATAACACCTGCTATATTGGTGCCGCAGTGACAGATAAAGACGCCAATTCTTGTCCTCTGATTGGTAACTGCCCTGCTGGCAACTGGCGGGGCTTCAGTAATCCCTAAATCATTAATATCAAGGGAGGCTAGTTGACCGGCCATTACAGCTGAGCCACTTGCTTCAGCAACTGATTCTGGAATATCTTTGGGACCTGTTACAGCCCCACAGGCAAAGATGCCTTCTCTTCCTGTAACAAATGGCGAAAACTCGTCTGTATCAGCAAAACCATATTTATTTGTTCTTATCTTTAATTTTTGTAAATCCTCTGTAACCTCTTCCTTTGGAGCAATACCTGTAGCCAGAACAACCAGGTCATAATCCTTTGCCTGAAAACCATTGTCACCATCAGTAACTTTTAAATTAAGCTTTTTATCTCTGGCAACTCTTTCAATTTCAGCTACTCTACTTCTAATAAAATTAACTCCCTCTGTTGCTTCTGCTCGATTAAAATATCTCTCAAAACCTTTACCATGGGACCTGATATCCATATAATATAAGTCAACTTCTGTATCTGGAAGATGATCCCTTGTTAATAAGGCATGTTTGATTGAATACATACAGCAGACCGATGAACAGTAATTATGGTCACGACTGAAATCTCTAGAACCTGTACAGTGAATAAAAGCAATTTTCTCTACTTTTTTACCGTCAGACGGACGAATTATCTTCCCATCTGTTGGACCGGCAGCATTTAAGATTCTTTCAAATTCCAGGCTGGTTACAACATCCTGATGATTGCCATAGTGATAGTGGCTAACAATATCCCCAGCAAAAGACTCATAACCAGGAGCAAAGATAATTGCAGCAGCCTGGACAATAAAGTTTTTCTCTTTCTGCTTATAATCAACTGCATCAAAATTACAGACTATCTCACAGAGTCCACATTTATCTTCCTGAAGTTTCCGGCAGTGATCTGGATCGATTACAGCCAGATTCGGAACTGCCTGGGGTTGATATTTATGAACTGCCTTCTGTTCAGTCAGGCCTAAATTGTATTCATCAGGAATCTTCTCCGGACATTTCTCAAAACAGTCAGCACAACCAGTACATTTATCTTCATCAATATATCTAGGCCTTTTTTTCAGCCTGACTCTAAAATTACCTGGGGTTCCTTCAACGCCAACCAATTCAGTCATCGTATATGTTGTTACATTCTTATGATTATAACAGGATGTAATTTTTGGCGCTAAAATACAGGTCGAACAATCATTGGTTGGAAATGTCTTATCAAGCTGAGCCATTCGCCCACCAAGACTGGGGCTTTTTTCAACCAGGTAAACAGGAACACCCATTTCAGCCAGATCAGTTGCCGCCTGAATTCCAGCAATACCTCCACCGATAACAACTACTGGATCTGCCATCTTAAACACCACCTGAATCCGGTGTTTCTGCTTCCCAGGTAGACTTGCCAGATTCAACTTTTTCCAGGCTCTTTAAGCGATAGCTGACCAGACTTCTATCAAATTTGTCCAGTTCTGCTTCCAGTTCTTCTGAATAATAACCGGCTTCAACTGCCATTTCCCTTAATACCCTTATGATATCAGCAAACCTGACATTCTGAGGACAGGCAGACACACAGCGACGACACTGAATACATTGCCAGATAGTTAATTCAGAAAGCAACTCTTCTTTAAAACCAAGCAGGGCCTTTTTAATTATCAGTCTTGGGTTAAAATCTTCTTCCTCTTCACTTACCGGGCAGGTTGCAGTACAACTGCCACAGCTAAAACAGAGGCTAAGATTTTCTCCACCTGGTTTTGACTTTATCTCATCTTTAAATTTATGATCTAATTCTTTATATTCTTTTACCATTATATCTCTGACACCTCCGGTCTCGGGTAGAGGCCTGCTTCTTCGACAACTCTAGGAGTAATCTCCTCCCAGGCCACCGGCATTAAATGAATACCTCTGACCCCTTCTGTCTTTCTAACATGCTCAATAATATCTACTGCCATCTGTACTCCTTCTTCTTTTTTATCTTCTGCCCTATCCATTCTCTCAATAACATGATCAGGCACATCCATCCCGGCAACATGCTTTTTCATCATTCTTAAAGCTTTAACTGATTTAGTCGGAAGAATCCCGGCCATTATATAGCATCTCTCGTGAATTCCTCTTCTTCTAATTTCTTCCATCCAGCGATCAAATTTCTCTAAATTATAGATAGCCTGGGTCTGGATAAACTCCATTCCAACCTCTACTTTCTTCTCGATTTTCATCATATGAAGTTCAAAGGGATCTGCAAAGGGGTTGGCTGCTCCCCCTAAAAATAGTTTAGGAGGAAAATCCATTTCCTTGCCATTTAATAAAACTCCATCATCAACCATAGACCTGGCTGCTTTGAGCATACTTACTGAATCCAGATCAAAAACATTTTTAGCCCCTTCATCCATGCCAAAACATTGATGATCTCCTGTCAGACAGAGTACATTTCTCAATCCCAGGGCACTTGCTCCTAAAAGATCGCTCTGAATTCCAATCCTATTCCGGTCCCGGCCAGTAGCCTGAATTATCATTTCCAGACCTTCATCTGCTGCTATTTTAGCTGCAGCTATACTTGACATTCTAACAATCGCAGTCTGATTATCAGTTATATTGACTGCATCTACATACCCCTTTAAATAGTCAGCTTTTTTGCGAATGAAATCAGGATCAGCACCAACTGGAGGACCCATTTCGCTGCAGACGACAAATTCTCCTTCTGCTAATAGTTTTTGTAATTTCGATATATAATCAGCCATCCTCTAATTCTCCTTTCATTCCTGGAAGAACTCTGGATCTTTATGGCTACGGACCCCACCATCTTTATGGGTTGACCAGTCTTTTGGTGATTCAAAATCCAGTAACTTCTCAAGCTGGCCAAGTTCCTCTGCTCGGTCATAAATTTTCTGCCAGCCACATTCTATGCTATCATCAACCTCACAGATTCCATCCTGGGAGCCGCCACAGGGCCCATTCAATAAACTTTTGGAACAACGGGCTACTGGACAGACACCGGCAAATTGATCAAGAATACATTTGCCACAGCCATGGCACATCTCTTCCCATTCACCAATAGCACTGGTCCGACCATAAAAAGTTGTATCAAGTCCAGGCAGAACTATTTTATCTGGATAATTTATTGCCAGATGCTGAACTCCAACCCCACAGGCCAGTGAGAGTACTATCTGATTCCTGGCTATTGCCAGTTCAAGTTCATCCAGAAACTCATCATCACATTGTCTTTTAATTGTTTCAGTTTCAATTGTTACTTCCTGGTTATTTGTCTGATAATAAAATTCCAGTAAATTTTTTAATGACTCTGCTTCTCTTTCACCGCCGGCAAGACTGACTGAAACACAACTTCCACAGCCAACAATCAGGAGACTTTCCAGATCATCTGGTAAGCTATCCTTTATTTCATTTACATCTTTTAATTTACCAACAATCACTGGATAACCGCCTCCTTCCAATCGGCAAGAAAACCGCCAAGATCGTCTGCCATTCGAGGTGAAAGTCTCTTATAATGAACTCTATCCTGCTCTAAATCCAGCTTCTCCAGATCCTCTTTAATTCTATCTACTACCTGCTGACAGCGATCATGTCCAGTTAGATGTTTACAGGCTTCTGCCACACAACCTAATATCATTATATCCCGGGAATCATGGGATAAAAGCTGGAAAATCTTATTTCGCTCAACCGTTGAAACACAGGGGACTACTATCTCTCTAAAACCCTCAAAAGGATCTTTGCCTGTCATTGAATTGTATTTGTCTGCAGCAATCTCTGCAGAATTCTCACATATAATCAAAGGAGTTTTATCTCCAAAATCATCCTGCCCATTAAAGTAATCATAATCTATTTCAATAGCTGATGTCGGGCAGCGGCTTATACAGAGGTTACATCCCTGACAGGCTAAGTTCATTACCTTCATTGAATTCAACTCATCATCTCTCTGAATTGCCCCATGGGGACAGACCCGATAACAGGTATAACAGAGTATACATTTCTGGTCATCTACAGTTCTTTCATAGCTATCGAGCTCGTTAACTCCAGTTAAATTCCTGGCAACTTCTCCAAGAGTAAAATCCAATTCTTCTTTAAAATATGTTAAAGCTGTTGGGCCCCGGCTGCCTCTCAATAAATAAATACCTCTTCTGCCACTTAAGGTCGGTTGCAAATAGATATTATCTAACTGGAGATAATCTTGATAACCATCAGCCAGATTAAATATTTTTGCCAGTCGTTCTGTTTCATTAGTAGCCTGTAATTCAGGGGCAGCCAGAATTGTACCTGTCAGCTCAAGTTCAATATCTTCTCTTTGATACTTGATTTTTAAATCCTCCGAGACTGTTAACTGACCGATATCAAATTTCAAAAAGACGATTCCAGCTTCTCTGGCCTCTTCATAGAGCCTGTCATTATCTTCAAGAAATCTCATGGCCTGATATAAATAATAGACCTCTTTATCTGGATATTCATTTTTAATTTCCAGAGATCTCTCCAGCCCTTTCTGACTAATAAAAGCTGCCGATAAATCTGGATAATCCTGGAGGATAATCACCGGCTTTTCAGCTTCTAATTGATAACTGTCAGCCAGAAGGGAAGTTCCCCCATCAATAGCAATCTCTTCCTGATAGGGCAGATTAATAATTATATTGGCTGCCTCAATCTCAGCTGGATTACTCTGATCGTTACAGGTAAGGGTAAAATCTCCAATCTCTCCCTGGCAGGCAACTAAATCTTCAGCAGAAATTTGAATATCTTTAAAATCTGTTTCTACTTTAGCGCCTATCCAGGCTAATTCATATTCCGGTATGCCTGCCATTAGCTAACAACCTCCTTTTCTACAGAGATAATCTCATTTGCTACAGCTTTGCTTTTACTGATTGTTGTTGCAATATCTCCTGGTCCTGAAATTGTTCCAGCTAAATATACCCCGGTAGCTCTTCCAGGATTTATCTCTTTTAAAAAACCATCTGAATCCAACTGCAGATTAAAGAGTTTTGACCAGAGTTCATTTTCCTTGCCTGGATGAATACCTTCAGAGAGAACTAATAGATCAGTTTTAACTTTTTTCATTTTGCCTAATTCCTGATCTTCATAGGCCACCTCTATCCGGTCATCTTTTCTGTTAATTCTAAGAGGCTTACAATTAAAATATTCTATCTCTTCATCGATTAATTTTTGAAATGAAAGATCAGTTAAAAAGCCAGCTTCCTGCATATCGATAAAGAAAATTCCTATTTCCATTTCAGGATAGGTTTCCCTTAAGACCCTGGCAATCCGATAATTATAACCACAACAGACTCGAGAACAGTAAGAGGCCTTTTCCTGAGGGCTCCTGGAACCATTACACTGGATAAAATAAGCTGATTCTGGTTTAAAATCTAAATCCAGTTCTAAATCTTTATCTTGAAGATAATCTCTTCTCTTAAATAACATCTCTTCAAACTGACCTGACCAGATTATCCGCTGATCAGCAAAGATTTCCGGGGTACCAGTCTCCAGTTCAGACCAGCGCCTGTAACCTGTTGCTAGAACTATCTTATCAAAATCTTTATATGTCTTTTCAACTCCATCTTCCTCGCAATAAAGGGTAAAACCATCATTTTCTTTATAAGAATCTATAACCTGATGGTTTTTATTTATTTTGATTCTGGAATCCTGATGGAGTTGATTGAATACTGAATCTACCAGACAGAGGTTACAGCGGGTACAGATATCGGTTGCCTTACAACCAAATTCAGAGATCTGGCCGCCTATTTTATCAGTTTTCTCAAAGAGAACAACTTCAAAACCAGCTTCTGCCAGCTCGACTGCTACAGTTGAGCCGGCAATTCCACCTCCTATAACTCCAATTCTTGTCATATCTAACCTCTCCTTTTACTTAAAAACCTTTAATCAAGCTCTCCTGCTCTGGATGCTTTTAGATAGTTCATGGCATGTTTATCTTCATTCATTAAAACTTCAGAAGCTCTAATCATTTTAATCATATAATCATCAAGGGGGTCAATTATTGCCGAGTCCATTCCTCGTCCAATCGCCATAACCATAAAGGCCTGATTTAATAGAGGTCTCTGTGGTAAACCATAGGAGATATTGCTTAAACCACAGGTAATGTGAACACCTGTGCCCCAGCTTTTAATTGTTGCAATTGCATTTAAAATCTCTGGACCCCGGGAACAATCTACACTGATCGGTGTGATAATTGGGTCAACAAAAATATTATCTGCCGGAACCCCATCATTAATCAATTTATCAATTAGTTTATCTGCTACTTCTATTCTATCATCAGCACTTTCTGGCATCCCTTCATCGCTCATACAAAGGGCAATTACATTGGCGTCATATTCTTTAACAATCGGTAATACTTTACCATATCGTTCATCTTCTAAAGTAATTGAATTGATTAGAGGTATGCCTTGATGTTTTTCAGCAGCCTTTTCTAATGCTTTCTCATTAGGGCTATCAAGTGAGAGTGGTTTATCAAGGACTTCCTGAGTTACCTCAACTAACCAGAGCAGATGTTCTATCTCATCATGAACAAAGGCACCGGCATTTACATCAATAAATTCTGAACCTGCTTTCTGCTGTTTTAAAGCTATATCCTGTATATAATCCTTATCTCTCTCTTCAATCTTCTCCTTGATAACATCTCTTGTAGAATTAATCAATTCACCAATAATAATCATTAATTATTCCTCCCTGCTTAAATTATGATTTATTTTATTTCAGCTAGCATTCATAACCGTTGCCTTCCACGCCTTACTCTATGAAGATTCATAAAAACATTTTCAAATTTTGCCTGATATTGCTATCCAGGCATTGATTTTAAAGCCTAGACAAGATCAGTCCTCAAAATAATTCTACCCGGCTCAAAAACGGCGATCTCATCATTTTCTTCTCCAGTAAGTAACATTTCTAATAAATCTGAGTTACCTTCTTTTACTTCAAATTCTAAATTGACAAATTTTGCTGCTCTTTTAGCGTATTCCCGATATTCTTCTAAACCATCGACCCAGGTATTAATAAAAACCAGTCGGGTATAATTTTTATATTCAAGCTCAATAGTTTCCTGAGCAAAATCAGC
>JBNJEB010000024.1:0-18299 GCA_051745425.1 Bacillota bacterium | reverse complement strand
AGGGATAACTCAATTTCAAGGCCTTCCTCAGCTTCTGGATCTTCCCTAAATATTAGAATAGTTTCATAATCACCTGGAAGGTCCTCTGGATAGACAGTGAAAATTAGACTTAACAAAGCTCCTTGCCTGCCATTATGATCAATTATACTATCCTGTAAATCAATAAAGACTGGCTGATCAAAGATAAATTCTGGCTCTAGCATAGACTCGGTCTTAAACTGCAGCCTGTCCCCAGTTAGTGTTCTAGAGCTTTCAAAATCAATAATATCTCCCTCGATACTGGCATATATTTCACCAGAATCTAAATATTTAGTTGATAAGATAATCGGTATTTCTCTTGTTATCTTATCTGTGTAAGTTTTAAAGGAAGCAAAATTAATTTTATTTAAATCATTAGGAGAGGACTGGGCCATAAGCGGGCTGCCGCTGCCAATAACTAATAGAAACAAAGTCAAAATAAATATTATAACTAAAGCATATATCTTTTTCATCCCCTTTAGATCCCCCCTTATGTGATTTTCATACTGTTATATCTTCATCATTTTCTTGCCATCTTCTAAAACTATACTCTGCATCAGGATAACCAATAGTATCCAGTGCATCACTTATTAATGTAACTAATTCTAAGAAACTTCTAAAGGATCTAACCTGCCTTCTATCCTGATTCAACCATTCAATCTCACCTTGAATCGAGGCAGACTGTCTAAAGTTAATTTTTATTAAAAAATATGCTGGGCTCTGATCTGATTTCTTATTTTCTGGCAGTTTATTCACCTCGACCCCCTCCTGAATAAATTTAGCTTTAATCTAACTTGATTATATAATAAAATAAATTAACGTTAGTCATAAATCACTCTTATGTTAATTTGATTTCAGTCATTTCTCAGTCATATCCCAGTCACAAAAAAATAGCCCCTTAAGGGGCTATCAGTACTAATATTATTTTATAAATTTCAATAAAATATCAGATTTTTTAAAGTTTTCTATAATTAGTGTTAAGTACAGTGCCATCTATATCTTCAACATCATAATAACTTTTTTTAAGCCTGGAAAGAATATCTTTTACTTTATCTTCTTGAATAGAAGAGAAAAATACAATAAACTGCTGCTCTGTCCATTCACATATTACATCACTGCTGCGCATGTTTCTAATAATAATGCTTTTTAATTTGTTAATATAAAGCTCTCTGATTTTATCTTCTTCCTCGCCCTGACAAAATTCAAGAGCTATCGAAGCCATATATAAACCACCATCATATCTTTGTTGATTTTTAACCAAAAAATCAGCAAAATCACAACAGATCTCTGCTGGAATAAACTTTTTATCTGAGACCCTGTATGATATTCCTAATTCACTCTTGATTTTATCTATATCATAGATGCTTTTATCTTTACATTCATGCTTAATAATTCCATTATTATTCAAAGTAATTTTATAATTTGAATCGCTATTAAATTTTTCAAATAAATCAGGAAAAGGTTCTTCAACCTGATCAGCATAAAGAGATTTTACAAATTCATAATGTAACTTAGCCTCTCGTTTATGACCCTGGTTTATCAATGAAATGATTAGAAGATAATGGGGTGTTTCTTCAAAGGGTTCATGCTGAATAGCATCACGACACAAATTTTCTATTTCTTTATATTCATTGAATTCTTCTAGTAAATTTGTTGCTTTTTTGAGGGTATCAAGATAAATCTGTTTATATTGGATCCTTGGTGCCACTACCCAGTGCTTGTTTGCACGGGTATTTAGGTAATCACCTTTATAAAGATCTAGAGCAGGTAAATACTCATTTAAAGCATCTTCTTTATCACCATTAGTAGCCAATTCTTCTCCATTATAGTAGCGTCTTTTAAACTCCAGAACATCACACCAATAATCGGCCTGCCAGTTTAATGAATAACCACCCTGCTTAAATATAATATATTTGCCAGCCTGATATTTTTCTCCTTTTGCCAGTAATTTTCTAAGCCTGTAAACTCTATTTTCCAGTGCATTCTTGGCATCAAGCATCTCCAGATCAAATTCAAGTTCATCAATAATCTTTTCCATAGGCAGAATTTTACCTGGGTGACTTAAAAGATACTGGAATAATTCCCACAACTTATTAGAATAGGTAGTCTCATCAGATATGATGTCATCATTTTTGCTAACTAAAAATCTGCCCAATGTAAAGATTTTAAGATTAGAGTCTCCCACCATAAAATCGCCCCACTCTCTGTGAGTTAATATGGATTAATATAAAGTTTTCTACATATTTATTATACACCAGTCACGAAAAAATTTCCAGTTAAAAGTAATAAGTCATTCCTGCTGAGATTCCAATATTAACTTCACTGGCACTATCCAGACCAATATTCCCACTAAGATTAAATTCAAGACCTCCACCGAGATCACTGACATAATAAGGAGTTACCATTAAATTTTTGTTTTCTGTTTCGCCAAGCAGGGCTATACCTAAATTAGTAAAGCTATCTAAATTAGTGCTAAGATTTAAAATAAAAAGATCTCTGGCAGTAAAGGTTTCTCCTCCGACCATTCCATCTTCTAGTATCTGCTCACCTAATAATTGATCTGATAAAGCCAATCCTAAGAGAGCGGTCATATCAAGGTCATTCTGAATAAATCTTAAATATTCTCCCTGAAACATTATCTGCCTATTTCCAAATTCACCTATTATCCAGCTATAGTCAAGGCCAAGTTGGATTACCCAATCATCTATTTTATTGTCATTTAACCTGTAATAACCTGCAGCACCATAAACCCCTAGTTCTCCAATATCTCCGCTATAAGTCAAACCGGCTCTGGTTAAACTATCTTCTAATAAAATCGGCTGATCTTCGATAGTGTCTAAATAAGATATTCCCTGACTGGCTAAATTAAAACTTAAGTCATAGCCCTGGCCAGGGAGCCGAAATCTGGCTCCAAATCCTAATTCATCTAAATCTGAACTGTATTCTGGCCAGTCAATTACTGCCTGAAGACTTCTACCTGCGCCAAGGCTATAAAAATATCGAACTCCATCTATCCCTGGTGTTAATGTCTCCCCGGCCAAATCTTCAATGGAAAAGCCATAATCATAGGGATTAATAACTGCTCCATATGACCAGGAGACTGGCTGACGCCCCAGTGTTAAGTGGCTATTATTAAATCTTCTTCGGAGATAAAGATACTTAAAATTAAAGTTAGTCTCTCCACCTTCTATCAATGAACCCTGGGTTACAAGTCTTGGCTCAATCTTTGCTGTTTCCGGAAGATAAAATTCCAGCTCAGTTGAACCGGCAAACCCTGTAGTTAAATCACCATCTGCTGAATAATTAAAATTTAGATTCAAATTAAACTCTCCGCCAATTTCTATTGCCTGAACCTGATTGCTATTAAACCCGGCTATGAATAAAAATATTATTGCAAATACCAGGGCTATTATAAATTGATTTTTTAATTTCATATTATCCCCTTTCAATTAAATATTTATTAAAATTGCTGAAAATATCATATAATAAATTATTGCAAACCTTCAATTGAGAAGGTTCCTTCAGGTATCTCTGGATTAAATTCAAGCTCTTTAATTTTAAAAATAGTTTTGCTATCTTCAGTTAATCTATCATTCATGACCAGTTCTGTTGGGTACCAGCGATCGTCGTCAAATTGATCGACTTCAGTAACCTCGGCCACCTTTAAGAGCCGGCCATTTCTGGCATAGAGTTCTTCTCTGAGCCCGATATAGCGTTCCTGGTCAACCCAGATCTTTCTTTCATAATAGGAAACCTCTTTGCCTTCCCGGGCTGTTCCCTTTAAGACATAGGTCATCTGGCCATCTATTTCTTCTTCCCCAAGTAATTCAAACTGATATAAATCAGTCAGTTTTTCTGATTCAAGGGCATCCTGATAGGAGAAATCGCTACCCATCAGACCCTGACGGAGCATATGGCCAGAGATCCGAACTAAATCCTCAGCATCAGGAAAATACATCCAGAGTTCATCACCCTGTTTTAAATACTTAGTACCTCGATCCCGAGGATTAGTAAATTCAGTCAGAGCCTCTCCTTTCCTGGTATAAGAGGTCATCTCTTTAACAGTCTCTCTATTGCCTTTAACAATTATCATCTCAGCTTCCATTCTGGCTGAAACAATAAACTCATTGTCATCTCGCTGATTCATAATTTCGTCTGCTGTTAAATCTGTCTCTATTTCTTTTATATTATCACCAGGTTCAGCAGCAATAACTCTTTTGCCACCAACCACAAGAGCTACAAATAATAACATTAATAAACATAACCCAATAAATATATTATAGCTTTTAACCATTATTAATTACCCCCTCCACTCAATCAGATTAATCTCTTAAAACTAAGAATTTAAGGTTATCTTTTGAAGATGAATATTCTATATTAAATCTCCCTGTGCAGGGCATCAACAGGTTCCATTTTAGCTGCATTCCTGGCTGGCCATAAAGCTGTCAGACTGGAAATAATTGCTCCCAGCAAAAAACTTATAACCAGGTTTTCCAGACTGAAAACTGGATAAATTACCGGGGTTAGAATGATATCCATATCTTCAAGCAGATGACCGTAATAATCAATACCTACCTGAGATAAATAATAGGTTAAAAAACCTCCTGGTATTACACCAATAAAACTGCCCAGGGTTCCCATAACTGCTCCTTCCATAGCAAAGATTTGCATAATTTCTCGTTTTTTAAGTCCTAAAGCACCCATCATCCCTATTTCAGAAGTCCTTTCCCTGACTATCATGATCATGGTATTAATTAAAACTATTGAACCAAGTAAAATAAAAAATACATAAATTGCATCATAAATTCTAACTGCCACCTGAAAATATTCCATAAATTCATTTCCCTGCTGCCAGGGTTGAGCTAAATATTTATCTATTCCTTTATCAGAAAAATAGTTTTCTATACCACCAGCAATAGTTCTAGACTCTTGAAAATCACTGCCGAATACAAAAATTTCTGTAGCTTCATCTTCTAAATAGAGCATATCCTGAGCTGTTGATAACGGCATAAAAAACATTCTATCATCTAACATGCTAAGACCAGTATCCCTAACACCGACAATAGTAAATGTTCTACCCTGGAAGGATTGATAAACATCAGAAAATAATATAGTAACCCTATTACCTATTTCAGCATCAAACTTATTTAAAAGGCCTTCTCCGACAACTATCTCATTCCCAGACTCTATCATCCTACCGTCTTCTATATCAGCTGTTAAACCCCCATATCTGGATTCAGACTCAGGATCTACACCTACTCCGGCCATCTGCACTATATCATCACCTGGACTAGCCATTGCTCCAAATTTGAGCCTGGGAAGCAAGTGCTCAACTCCCTCTATCTCTTTCAGATCAGCTAACATCGGCTCCAATCCCTGACCATCTATTCCATCTACTGTATATTCTAGGGATAAAAGTGCCTCCCTGGTATCATACTCCTCTGCTAAAATCCTGACATGTCCCAATTGATTATCAAATTGAAGTTGTAAGGTAGATTGCATTGTTCCCAGAATTAGTCCTCTAGCAAAAACCACAATCATTACAACTATGGCTATCGCCAGGATGGATATAAAACTTCTAACTTTGTTTCTGCTTAAATTCCTAAATGCTATTTTAAATAAATATTTCATCTTATACCTCCTAGCGATGATAAATTGCTTTAATCGGGTCTTTCCTGGCAGCCCAATATGCCGGAGGAATACTTGCAATTATTGCAACTATTACTCCAAAAATAAAAATAAATAAATAAGCAGAAGGATTCCAACTGCCATAAAGTCTTCCTAATATCGGTATTCCGTAAGTTGTATCTTCTGTGATCATCGTTTCCATAGCTACACCATATCTGGTAAAGAAAAAATTAACTATTCCACCGATAAGGCAACCAAGACTACTGCCAATCAAACCAATCCCTGTCGCTTCAAAGGAGAATACCCTGACAATTTCATTTTCTTTTAACCCCATTGCCTTCATCATGCCTATCTCTTCAACTCGCTCCAGAGCTGATAGAATTATTATATTAACAATACCAACTGCACCTATTAATAAAATTAAACCCAGGATTACATAATTTTCTATCTGGCCAACAGATTCCATTGCTAGCATCATTTCAGCAGAATCTTCCCAACTATTGGCAGTTAAGCCTCCTCCAAGCCTATCAGTTAAATCTGATAAAATAGCTGATGCTCTATCCCTATCATCAACTTTAACAAATATTCTGGTACTTGCATTTTCAGCAACACCAGTCCAGCGCCTGGCCTGATCGATATCATATAAAACAACCCCCAGATTCATATCAGGATGAGGCGTGCTAACAATCCCCTGAATTTCACCATCAATAGTATTAAAGCTGCCCCTGGCATCTCTAAATAGTAATGTAAAATAATCACCAACACCTATTTCTAATAATCTTGATAATCTATCACCTATTACCAGTCCTTCATCTCCGGGGTTAATAAACTGACCATCAGTTATATATTCATCTGTATTAAAGACCTGACGATAACTATCAGGCTCAACTGCTCTAACTCTAAGAGGAAATTCATCTCTACCTGAGCTTATATTAGCCTGAAAATCAAGAGATTGAACATAGCTCTGATAACCTTCAATTTCTTTAATATTATTAATTACCTCATCATCTACAGGAAAAGTTTGACTGAGAAAATTGGTATCTCCCTCGGAATCAAAATATTCTTCCTGTCCAATCTCAAGGTGGGCAGATTCAAAATCAATAATATTATTATAAGATATATCACTCATACCACCCATCATTGAATCCATCAACAAAAAAATAAAGACGGCAAGAGCTAACACACCAGCAGTAACAAAGGTCCTGCGTTTTCTCCGCCAGAGATTCCTCCAAGCAATTCTAATTAAATACATGGCTAATCTCTCCTCTCATCCTTTGATATCCTGCCATCACGGATCTCAATCAGGCGAAGAGCATAATCCATAACCATTGGGTCATGGGTTGAAAAAATAAATGTAGTTTTTAATTCTCTATTCATTTCAAGCATAGTCTCTAAAACTCCTGTTGCTGTCTCAGAATCAAGATTAGCAGTTGGTTCATCTGCTAAAACTAATTTAGGTTCTTTTACTAACGCCCTGGCTATAGCGACTCTCTGTTTCTGTCCTCCAGATAACTCATTTGGTTTTCTATCTTCAAGCCCATCCAGCCCAACTTTAGCCAGGATATTCATAACTTTTTCTTTGGTTTTTTTACCTTCATGTCCACGGGCTATCTTTAATGCAAATTCAACATTCTCATATGCAGTTAATACTGGTATAAGATTATAACTCTGAAAAATAAAACCAATATAATTTCTTCTAAGCATGGCTAACTGATTTTTATCTGATTCTAGAATATTATCACCATTAAAATGTACTGAACCGCTGGTCGGTTTATCAAGGGCACCTATTAAATTTAATAATGTTGTCTTACCAGAACCTGATGGCCCAAAAACTGTTGAAAATTCTCCCTCTTCAAACTCTAGGTCAACCTCTTTTAAAGCAGGAACTTCAATTTCTCCCTGTTTATAAATCTTGCTGGCTTTTTCTAGCCTAATCAATGACATGCCTTATCCCCCTTAATAATTCAAAAATATATTTATTAATATTCTGAATTTTAATGATCTTAAATCTTAAAAATACTTATAACTTAAACAAATTATATATTTAACTTAGAAATAAGTCAAGTGGTTGCCTTGCTACAATCTCAAGTATTATAAACGATAATTGTATTTCATTAGATCAAAAATTGCAATAAGAATACTGTAACAATTGCAGATAATACTATCGTTAATAAGTTAAATTTTAAATATGCCATTATGGCTGCAACAAAACCACCGGTAATTGCTATACTGCTTGAATCTGTTGCGTTAAGTATCCCAGGGAATATTAAAGCACTTAAAGCTGCTGGCGGGATATAGTATAAAAATCTCCGCCAGAATGATGTTAATTCCAAATCAGAAAGTATAACAAGGGGAAACATTCTTGGAATATATGTAACTAAAGCCATCCCAATTATAATTATTAAATACTCACTATTTGCCAACTCGATCACCTTCTACCTTTATAAATTTAGCTGCAAAAATAGCAGATATTAGAGTTGTAACTGTTATTATCCAGCCCTCTGAGAGATTAAATCCTGGAAGCCAACTTAAGCCTGAACTAATAAAAACTGCTAAAATAACAACTTTAAGTTTGCTATTGGCCCTTTTTATTTCTGGTATTAATAAGCCAACAAACATCGCATAAAGTGCTATCTCCATACTTGATTCCAAAAGTTTTGGTAAACTTTCACCTATAAAAACCCCTGCAACTGTTCCAGAAACCCAGGCTAAATAAGGAATAGAAATTAAACCAATAACATATGACCTGGGCAAGTTATCTCTAGGATCAGTTGCAATAATTGAAAAACTCTCATCTGTAATCCCAAATGAGATCAGAGCAAGCCAGCCCTTACTTTGATTCTTTAATTTCTCTGAAGTAGTAGCTGACATTAAGATATGGCGAAGATTAACAAAAAAAATAGTTATAATTACTCCTAAAATACCTGCGCCACTGGCAATTAAATTAACAGCTACAAATTGACTTGCCCCTGCAAATACCATAATTGACATAAGAACTATCATTATTGATGGCAGCTCAGCGGATTTAGCAACTACTCCAAAAGTAATGGCTATTGGTAAATATCCAATTGCAACTGGTAATGCCCTTTTAACCCCCTGATAAAACATTTAAACTAACCTCCAAATTGACCATAATTTATTAATAGTTTCCCTGAATTTATAAGCTATTATACCACCTTTTTATTTGCTACGTCAAAAAGAAAAAGCGCCCCGATTAGGGCGCTAAAGTTTAAATACTTAATATTATTTGAAATTATTCAAGTTCTTGATCAGGATTCCAATTTTCATGAACTTTACCGACAAGGTCTTCACCAGGTGTTAGAGTTTTCTTTCCAGGCTGCCAGCCAGCTGGAGTAGCTTCACAGGTATTACTAGTATGCTGCAGAGCTTTAACCTGACGGACCAATTCTTCTACATTTCTACCAGTTGGCTCATTTAAAATCTCCATAGCCTGAAGTACTCCATTAGGATCAATAACAAATTTACCTCTTATATTAATGCCATTTTCAGCATCATAGACATTATACATTTTACCAATATCGCCACCAGAATCTGCTAGCATTGGGAATGGGACTCCTCCCTCTACCATCTTTGAAAGTTCTTCTTCCTGCCAGACTTTATGGACAAAATGACTGTCAGTACTGATAGCTAAAACTTCAGTATCTAACTCCTGAAGTTCATCATACTTAACGGCAACTGCCGTTAATTCAGTAGGTCAGACAAAGGTAAAGTCTCCTGGATAGAAAAATAATACTGTCCATTGACCTTCATAATCTGAAAGGGCAACATCTTCAAACTGACCATCTACATATGCCTTAGTTTGAAAATCAGGTGCTTTTTCTCCAACTTTTATCATTATAATTCCACTCCTTTTAATCAAGTTTTATGTTCTATTATATGATAACAGTTATTAATAATGAATGCAACCTGATTTATACTTTTTTTAAAAAAATTAAGCCGACCTATCAAGGCCGGCAAATAAATTTAACATTAATTTTTTTATTCAGAGCCTGGCTTCCACTCTTTCCAGACCTTACCTACTAAATCTGGTCCAGGTTTAAGTGTTTTCTTGCCTGGAGTCCAACCAGAAGGTGTTGCTTCTCCAGTTTCTCTAACATGTTGAAATGCTTGAACCTGTCTAAATAGTTCATCAACATTCCTTCCTACAGGAGGTGTTAGAATTTCCATTGCTTGAAGAACTCCATCTGGATCTATTAAAAAGCGCCCTCTTACATCTACCCCTTCTTCTTCATCATACACTCCATATAGACGTCCAATTTTTCCAGCTGGATCTGCTAGCATTGGGAATGGAACTCCTCCCTCTACCATCTTTGAAAGTTCTTCTTCTTGCCAGATCTTATGTGTAAAGTGACTATTAGTACTTACAGATAAAACTTCGACGCCTAATTCTTGTAAATCAGGATACTTGGCGGCAACTGACGCCAATTCCGTTGGTCAGACAAAGGTAAAATCTCCTGGATAAAAACAAACCATTCTCCATTTACCCTCATAATCAGATAAGCTTACATCTTTAAATTCACCCTGATGAAATGCTTTAGCTGTAAAATCAGGTGCTTTAGCTCCTACTTTAACCATTAATAATTCCCCCTTAATTTATTAATTTAACTTAGTGATTTGA
Source organism: Bacillota bacterium (assembly GCA_051745425.1). Classification (GTDB taxonomy): domain Bacteria; phylum Bacillota; class Halanaerobiia; order Halanaerobiales; family Halarsenatibacteraceae; genus Halonatronomonas. The sequence goes on along the minus strand of JBNJEB010000024.1, from coordinate 8,014 downwards.
TAATAACAGTTATTATTAAAATAGTCAATTATTTTCACTTATTTCCTTATTATAATTTTAAATATAAAATATAATATTTTCTTATGCCTAGTATTATGCTTTATTATGTCAACTTAATTGAAAACAAAAAAGCAGCCCTTTTGTTCAAGGACTGCCCTACAATAAGCATTATTTAAATATTTACTACTCTTCTTTAGCAACAACATTTACAGTAAGTTCAGCTGTTATATCTTCAAACAGCTTTACTGATACTTTATGGGTACCAAGGTCTTTAATATTTTCTTCAAGATCAATCTTTTTTCTATCTATCTCATAACCTGCAGCTTCAACCTGGTCTGCAATATCATGAGTTGAAACAGAACCAAACAACCTTCCTTCTTCCCCTGCCTTAACGGCAATCTCAAACTTTTCAGATTCTAGCCTTTCAGCCTGAGCCTGAGCTGCTTCTCTATTTTCAGCTTTTGCCTTTTCTTTAGCTTTTTGAGCAGATTTAACCTCCTGAATTTTAGCTTTTGTAGCCTTTTCAGCTAATCCTCTAGGAAAAAGAAAGTTTCTGGCATATCCATCAGCAACATCAACAACCTCGCCTCCGGCACCAACTTTTTCAACATCTTCACGGAGAATTACTTCCATTTAAATAGACCTCCTTTATATTAGCATTTAATTATTTCCATATTTTAATTTTCTAATATCAAACCATAAATCTACAAGACCTATCAGAAATAGTAATGGAGGAATCACAGGTATCATTATAACTATAAGAATATATATCCAATTTAAAAAGAATGATTTCGTCTTTTTTCTTACATAATATAAACCTACTCCAAAACCCTGTAAGAATAATAAAAAGATTACTATTACAAGTAGATTTAAACCAACTGGATTATTTCTTAATAAAATAGCAATTACCAATCCCAGCGAAAGTATCAAGGCTGGGAATCTCCAATAAGAAATACTATTATATGTTTTAACTGAAATTTTTTTAATATCAAAAAACCAGTGAACTAAATAATAGTTCAGTATCCCAGTTAAAATTCCAGAAATAATTAACATACCTGGAATGACTAATGAAATTAAGTCTAGTTGAGCCTCAAGAATTGCTGTCATTTCTCCATTTTCTAATAAAGGAATAAGATTATCAGCCACTGTTGACTGAATTGTAGCTAAAATTCCACCTTCATAACTAAAAGAAATTCCAGCTAAAATTATAAAATTTGATATTATTGCAGTCAAAACTGTCATAATCAAGACTTTAAAAGCTGATAATTTTTCCAAAATAGCTCCAGCCATAACGAAACCGACAAAACCAAAGCCAGCTACAGTCAAAAGGCCCATTACTGGATTAAATAAAAGACCATTTATTAAAGCAGAAATAGCTACTAAAATTGTTGCCCTTCGCATACCTTGATGTATCGCCAGGTTAACAATCGGTATCGGCCAGATTAAAATAACAGCTAAATTAAAAAATGGAAAACTAACATTAACAAATGTCAGAACTACTATTGCAATAAGACTCAATAAAAACTGTTTTCTCATTTCCTTCTGGTCCTGGTCTGGTGTAGATGGTTTATTATCCATCTAAAACAACTCCCCAATATATCCGCTAAAGGAGGCAGGTAGACCTACCTCCATAATATCATCAATTAATAATTAATCTTTGACATATGGTAATAAAGCAATATGCCTTGCCCTCTTAATAGCTCTGGTAATAGCTCTCTGATGCTTGGCGCATGTACCTGAGACTCTTCTAGGCATAATCTTACCTCTATCAGTAAGATGCTTCTTCAAAGTCCTTAAATCTTTATAGTCTATTTCTTTATCATTCCCGCAATAATAACAGGATCTATTTCTTCCTCGTGCCACTTATATCCCTCCTTTTTGAAACTTATAACTTAAAATGGAACATCAAAATCATCATCAAGCATGTCCTCGGCATTATCAGGTTGACTATCCGGCCCAAACTGTTGATTGCTAGATTGATTAGGTTTTCCTCTTCCTCCCTGGCCCTGAGAATTACCATCTTTTGGCCAGTCAAGAAAGCGAACATCTTGAGCTACAACTTCGGGGTTAATATAGGTTCTATTCTCTTTTTCACTCTTGCGAATTTGGAGACGTCCATCAACAGCAACCAGTCGGCCTTTGCCTAAATGCTGGGCACAATTTTCAGCTAATTTCTGCCAGGTAACAACTGGAATAAAATCTACATCTCTATCTCCATCACGATTTGTATAATTTCTTTCAACAGCCAGTGTAAAATTACAGACCGGGGTGCCACTACCGGTATATCTTAACTCTGGATCTCTAACCAGCCGTCCGATTAATATAATCTTATTTAACATTTACATAACCACCCCGCAAGTATTTACTCATCGACTCTAATAACCATATAACGCAATACTCCACCGATAAGTTTAAGATTACGCTCTAGTTCATCAACAGTATCTGCATTACCTTCAAAATTCAACATATAATAATAACCCAGGTATAAATCATTGATCGGATAGGCAAGTCGTTTCTCTCCCCAATCTTCTAACTCAGTAATATCGCCTGCTGAACCTTCAACTGAATTTTTAATCCGCTCAACTGCTGCTTCATGTTCCTCTTCAGTTAAATCGTTATTCAATATAAAAGTGGCCTCATAATTTCTTCTTCTCATTTCTAATTCACCTCCTCCATCCGGTCTTAACGGCCCTATTTAATAATAGAGCATGGAAGTTTGGCCTGCTTTACGCAGACCTTTTTATATTATAGCATTACTAATACTATCTTGCAAGCTTTAAGGTATAAATATTCGTTAATCCTTAAATCTAAAGTGACAAATATCGCCATCCTCAACTATGTAATCCCTGCCTTCAATCCTAACTTTACCTGCTTCTCTTGCACCAGCCATTCCGCCATATTTTTCCCAATCATTAAAATTAACAACTTCTGCTCTAATAAATCCCTCTTCCATTGATGAATGAATTTTACCTGCGGCTTTAACAATTTTAGTTTGTTTAGGTATTGGAGTAGCTCTAACTTCTCGGCCACCTGCAACTGTATAAAAAGTAATTAAATCTAAAAGGTCATACCCAGCATTAATTAATTTTTTTAATCCAGATTCTAAAAATCCTAATTCATCTAAAAATATTTCTTTCTCTTCAGTTTCCAGTTCAATTAATTCCAGTTCAAAAACTGCTGATATTTCAATAACTCCAGCCTTTTCACTTTTTGCTTTATTTTTTAACTTTTGATAACTATCTAATTTATTGATGTTTTTTAATTGTTTTTCAGACATATTAGCAACATATAAAACCGGTTTATCAGTTAAAAAGAATAATTCATCTGCAAGTTTTCTAGCTTTATCCTTTAAGTTTTGAAGTCTAACTGGTATCCCAGCTTCGAGATCTTCACTTATCTTTTTAATTATAACCATTTCTTCTTTATATTTATCTTCACCAGTTTTTAACATTTTTTCTGTTTTATCTTCACGTTTTTTTAATGTTTCCAAGTCAGCTTTAATTAATTCATTTTCAATTATTTCAACATCCTGAATTGGATTAATATCACCATTAACATGAGCTACATTTTTATCTTCAAAAAAACGGACTACATGAATAATAGCCTCTACTTCACGAATATGACTTAAAAATTTATTTCCTAAACCTTCACCATTACTTGCTCCCTTAACTAAGCCAGCAATATCAACAAATTTTATTGGAGCAGGAGTACAATCTTCTGGTTTATATTCCTGACAGAGCTTTTCTAACCTAACATCCTCTACTTCAACAACGCCTACATTAGGTTCAATTGTACAGAAAGGATAATTATCTGCAGAAATTCCTGCCTCAGTCAGAGCATTAAATAAAGTTGATTTTCCTGAATTTGGTAAACCAATAATTCCTAATTCCATCAATTATCCGACCTCCGCTCCAGGATGTTTTTAAATGATTTATTAAAATTTTTTCTTGATAAAGAAATATAATTCTGACATTCAATACATTTTAGCTTTACATCCATTCCAATTCTAATTAATTCCCAGCGGTTTGTACCACATGGATGTTCTTTCTTTAATTTTATTATATCTCCTGGAGTTAATTCAGCTATCTCTTCTGATTTCATCATAACCACTCCTTATCATCTATCTAGAATAACCAGAAAAAAGTTAAAACTACAAAAATAAATGCTAATATTATTGGTATCATACATCCAGGATCTTTATAAATTGGTGTATCTTCTTTTGATTTAAAAGAATATGTTCCAAGTTTCCTAGCTTTTTTTAAATACTTTACCGATTTAGATATTTCACCTTCTTCTCTTAAAATAACTCCAAGATTATTATAAGCCGGACCATACTCAGAATTTAAGTCAATTGCCTCTTGATAAAGCTCTTTTGCCTTATATGTATTACCTTTTTCTTTTTCTAAACTCCCCATATTAGTTAGAGCTGGAGGAAATTCAGGATCTATTTCTGCAAGCACATATTCTAATATCTCTCTGGCTTTATCTTTATTATCCTGCCTGATATACATTACAGCCAACTTATTATAAGCAGGAGCAAACTTCTCTTCTCTTTCTATTACCTCACGAAGAAGTTCCTCACCATCTTGATCTTTGCCTCTATCTATAAACTCTGTACCCTGCTCATATTTTTCTATAAGATCAACTGAATAATCTTTTAAATATGTTTCCTCTCTCATTATTATCACCTGCTTAGATTATATCACAACCTTCATAAGAAGAAAAGCACTCTGATTGTTTAGATCAGAGTGCTTTAAATCTAAAAGATTTATATTATTACCAGCGTAAATCCGGGTTCCTGGCTGCAGTTGCTTCGTCCAACTTTCTGACAACTGTAGTATGAGGAGCATTTTTAACCATTTCTGGGTCTTCATCTATTTCCCGGGAAATAGTTTCTAATGTTTCAATAAATCTATCAAGAGACCTTAAATTCTCTGTTTCTGTCGGTTCAATCATCATTGATTCTTTAACTATTAATGGGAAATAAATTGTTGGTGCATATTGATCATAATCTAATAGCCTTTTAGCAATATTTAATGTAGATACTCCTTTTGCTTTCTGCTTACTTCCAGAAAGAACAAATTCATGGAGGCTATCTGCACTAAAGGGCAATTCATAATCAGCTTTTAATTTTGATTTTAGATAATTAGCATTTAAAACAGCATTTTCTGTAATTTCTTTTAAACCAGTCTTCCCATGGCCTCTAATATAAGTGAATGCCCTAAGCATTACACCATAATTGCCATAAAAACTATGAACTCTACCCATTGAATCAGGCCTATCATAATCCCAGAAATAATCACCTTCTTTTTCAGACAAGAAAGGTTTAGGTAGATACGGAGTTAAAAATCTTTTGACTCCAACCGGACCGGATCCAGGGCCTCCTCCACCATGAGGAGTCGAGAAAGTTTTATGAAGATTAAAATGCATAACATCGAAATTCATATCCCCAGGACGGGCATAACTTAGTATAGCGTTCATATTAGCTCCATCGTAATACAGAAGACCTCCGGCATCATGAACCATATCTGCTATCTCACAGATATCCTGTTCAAAGATACCTAATGTATTAGGGTTTGTTAACATTAATGCTGCTACATCATCATCAAGGGCTTCCTTTAAACTATCTAAATCAACCATACCTCGCTCATTTGACTCAATCTCTACAGCATCAAAACCTGCCATGGTAGCACTTGCTGGGTTAGTACCATGGGCAGAATCAGGAACAATAACCTTATTTCGCTTTTCTCCTCTAGTTTCAAAATATTTTCTAATAATCATTAATCCTACATATTCTCCGTGGGCTCCAGAAGCAGGTTGCAGGGTAACTTCATCCATCCCACTTATTTCCGCAAGTTCTCTTTTTAGATCATATAGCATTGAGAGACTTCCTTGAACTTCATTAACTGGCTGAAATGGATGAATATTAGCCAGACCAGGAATTCTTGCAACATTTTCATTGATCTTAGGATTATATTTCATAGTACATGAGCCAAGTGGATAAATCCCTGAATCAACACCATAATTCATCTCTGAAAGGCTGGTAAAATGTCTTACTACATCAACTTCGCTAACCTCAGGTAAATCAGGAGCTTCATCTCTAACTGTTCCTTCAGGAAAAGCATCTTTTGGATCTGCCATATCAACATCTAACTCAGGAAGACTATAACCTTTTCTGTCTGGAGTACTATAGTCTTTAATGAGAGGTTCATTCATTGACTGCCACCTCCATTGCTGCAACAAATTTATCTAGATCTTCTCTAGTCTTCTTTTCAGTTACACAAATTAATAGACCCTCTTCTTCATCAAACTGAGAAAGATCAACTCCAGCCAGAATACATTTATCATAAAGTTCACTAAAAACTTCTGAGACTGGCTTCTCTGTCTTAACCCAGATTTCATGAAAGTGATTATCTCCATTAACTACTTCAAGCCCAGAAATCTCTTCCAACTTTCCTTTTAAATAACGAGTCTTATTAAATGATTGATAAGCAACTTCTTCTATACCTTTTTTACCCATAGTCGCCATATATATTGTTGCCATTAATGCATTTAAAGATTCATTGGTGCAAATATTAGAAGTAGCTTTCTCTCTTCTAATATGCTGCTCTCTAGTCTGCATGGTCATTACAAAACCTTCCTTACCTTCAACATCTTCTGTTTTACCAACTAGACGACCTGGCATCTGTCTTAAAAGGCTGCGATCATCTCTAATTGCCATATAACCAAGATATGGTCCGCCATAGTTAACTCCATTACCAAGAGGTTGCCCTTCTCCAATTACAATATCAGCATTAAATTCTCCTGGAGAAGTTAACATTCCAAGAGCAATTGGATTAGCAACAACTATAAATAGCGTTTTCTTCTGATTTTTAATCATTTCAGAAATATTTTTCATATCCTCTACTGAACCATAAAAATTAGGATACTGAATTATTACTGCTGCAGTCTGGTCATCAATTGATTCTTCTAATTGCTTAATATCTGTTATAGAACCTGCTAAATCTACTTCATCAAATTCAGCATCATGAGGACCGGCATAAGTCCTGGCTATCTCCCTATAAGTGGGATGAATAGACTTAGGCATTATAACCTTTTTCAATCTAGTATGTCTCAAGGCCATTAAGACAGCTTCACCTAATGCAGAGCCGCCATCTAATAATGAAGCATTAGCAATTCCCATCCCTGTTAATTCTGCAATCATACTCTGATACTCATAAATAGCCTGAAGGGTACCCTGACTTAATTCAGCCTGATATGGCGTATACGCTGTATAAAACTCTGATCTTAATACCAAATGGTCAATAATGGATGGAATATAATGGTCATAAGCACCTGCTCCTAAATAGCTATCTGCTTCAGTTAAATCAGTATTTCTAGAAGCCCGTTCATTAACAAGGTCCATCATTTCCATTTCAGATATTGGATCAGGTAATTCCAGGGGTTTATCGAGCTTTATATTATCAGGAATAGCTGAAAAAAGATCAGTAATTTCCTCCACACCTATATCAGAGAGCATTTTCTCCTGTTCTTGAGGCGTGTTAGAAATATATTTCATTTAGGCTTCCTCCTCTAGAAAATTAGAATATTCCTCTGCATCCATTAATTCTTCAATTTCGCTCTCGTCACTTATTGATACTTTAACAATCCAACCACCTTCATAAGGTTCTTCATTAACTAATTCTGGCTGGTCTAGTAAATCTTCATTAACTTCTACTACCTCTCCACTAACTGGCATATACAAATCAGATACTGCTTTTACTGATTCTATGACACCAAAGTTATCTTCCTTATCAAACTCATCGCCAACCTGAGGTAATTCCACAAAAACGATATCTCCTAATTCATCCTGAGCAAAATCTGTAATTCCAATAGTTCCTACACTTTCCTCAACCTTTACCCATTCATGATCTTCTGAATAAAATAATCCTTCTGGTATACTCATGATTTTAGCCTCCTAAAATAATTTTATTTATATAAATGGTAATTCTACTACTTTAGCTTTAACTTCCCT
>JBNJEB010000023.1:0-18963 GCA_051745425.1 Bacillota bacterium | reverse complement strand
GTTTTGTTTCTTAAGCCCAGGCGAATAATGCTTTCTTCAAGAGGATCAAAATCAGATTCTGGTATTTTTAAAGCTTTTGAATCATCAACATAAGCTATATCTCTTATATTATCCTTTTCCCGTTTTCTCTGAAAGACCTGTTTTTTTCTAGGAGTTAAACCTAAAAAGAGGTAAAGAATAAAGCCTATAACCGGGAGCAGAGTAAGAATTAGTAACCAGGCCCAGGTTGAAGTTGGGTCTCTTCTTTCAAAGAATATTAAAAGAATAATAAATAGAATATTTAAGATTATTAATCCGACTGGTAGATAAGTTAGTAAATTCATTTAGCTCCCTCCTTACAATATATTATATTCACGTTCTGATAGGAATTTTCCTTTATTTTTATTAAATTATTTGGAGGTGATTTTAGGTGTTGGGTTTATCAAGAAATAAAAAGAAGATTAAATCAGCAGATATGAATAGAGGTAGAAAATGGAGTATTGGCCTCTATAGAGGAGATCCTTTAGAAAAATTGATCGAAGTCCCAGGAAATCCAATTATAGCTTCTGAAGATATTACTGATTGCAGGGCTGGTTTTGTTGCTGACCCATTCATCATAAAAGTTAATGATATATATTATCTCTTTTTTGAAATTATGAACCTTGATAGTGGCCAGGGTGATATTGGCCTGGCTATGAGCAAAGATGGAGTGGCCTGGGCTTATAAGGGACTTGTTTTGAGAGAGCCTTATCATCTGTCATATCCCTGGGTCTTTGAATGGGCTGGCGATTATTATATGGTACCAGAGATCAATAAGGCCAGGGCAATAAGATTATATCAGGCTGATGATTTTCCCTATAGCTGGAAACCTGTTACTGAACTTTTAACAGGCAAAAGATACAGGGATAGCAGTCTACTATGGAATAATGGCTTATGGTGGCTTTTTACTACCTGGGATGATATTAATCTCCATCTCTATTATAATGACGATCTATTTGGGAATCGCTGGCAAAAACATCGGGCATCTCCAATTGCAAAGGGTAGATATGCAAGACCGGCTGGGAGAATCCTAAATTATAAGGGCAGGCTCTTTCGGCCAGCCCAGGACCCTCTACCAGGCTATGGGAGCAGAGTAATGCTCAATCAAATTCAAAAATTGACTATAGATGAATATAAAGAAGACTTAATTGGACCGTATTTTTCAGCATCAGGCTCTGGCTGGAATTCTGAAAGAATGCACCATGTAGATTTTTTAGATCATCTGCCACCTGGTATCAGTCAGCAAAATCATGGATATAAGGCTGAATGGTTAATAGTTGCAGATGGATATAATTCTAAATTGACTTTTGATCCGATTAGGCTTGGGATTGCTAGATTTAAGAGGAGGTTCAGGAATGTCCGAAGTTGAAATTTCAGAAAAAGAATATGAAATTATGGGAATTATTGATTCAAGAGAAGGGCCTGTTGGCTCCGGGGTTATTAGCCAGCAGATTTCCAGGGATTATGACTCATTTAGTGAAGCGACAATAGGTAGAATTCTTAGAAGGCTTGATGAAAAGGGCTTTACAGAAAAAGAGCCCTATCGCGGTAGAAACTTAACTGATAAAGGGAAGTTTATTTTAAAGGAGTATCGATTAGATAAAAAAATTAAAAAACAGATTAACAAATTTCTTGATCTTACAAAGATAGAGAGAAGACAGGAACTTTTAGATATGCTGATTGCCCGTAAGGCTATTGAGAGAGAGATTGCAAGAATAGCAGCCAGCAAAATTACTGAAGCAGAATGTCAGAAATTAAATGAAATAATTGAAAGACACCAGAGTAATTTTAGAAGAGGAGAAGGTTATAATGATGGTGATAAAAACTTTCATTTGAAGCTGGCAGAAATTGCTAATAATAGTTTTCTGGAAGCTTCCCTGAAAATGATAAGAAATAATGAAGATTATTCTCCAGCTCTGGAGCAGATGCGGACGATTGTAGGGAGTAAAATAGTAGCTGATCACAGTCAAATATTATCCGCCCTTGAATCAGGCCAGCCTGAAAGAGCTGAAAAAGCAATGGTTATGCATATAGATAATATTATTAGAGATATTAAGCTTTACTGGAACTCTGAGGTAAATTGAGCTGGTTGACTTTTGAAAATCCATAAAGTATAATGGCAACATTAGTTCATCAATGATGAGCGACTAAAAATAATTATTGTTTTTAATATTTTAATTTAATTATTATCGAGAATTGAAAAGGAGTTGAAGATATTGTTATTGCAAGGAACTACTGAGATTAATGAGCAGGGAGTATTAGAGATTGGAAATGTTGAAGTTACTGAATTAAGAGGGCGTTATGGCAGTCCGCTATTAGTATATGATTATCAGGAAATCTTAAATAATATAAGTAAATTTAAAGAGGCGGTTTCCAGTTATCCAGGCAGGACTGAGATTATTTATGCCAGTAAAGCATTCTTATGTCAGGCTATTGCCGATATTATCGCCAGAAATGATTTATATATGGATGTTGTATCAGGTGGAGAATTTGCCAGAGCTTTAGCTGGCGATCTGCCTGCAGATAGAATTTACCTGCATGGCAATAATAAGAGTGAAGCTGAACTTAATCAGGCGATTTCAGCCGGGGTAAATACTATAATAGTTGATAATTTTTATGAGGCAGAACTTTTAGAGCAATTAGCAGCAAGTCAGAATAAGAAGATAGATTGTTTAGTCCGTCTGATTCCAGGGATTTCTGCCCATACCCATGAATTTATTAGGACAGGTCAGGCTGATTCAAAATTTGGGGTAAGTATTAAAACAGGCCAGGCCAGAAAAATGATTAATTGGATTGAGGACAGTCAATATCTTAATTTCAAAGGTATTCATGCTCATATTGGCTCCCAGATATATGATGATTCTGCCTTTAAAGAATTAATCTGGGTTTTGATTAAATTTATGATTGAGCTCCGGAGAGAAGATGACATCTTTGTTGATAAATTAAATTTAGGTGGTGGTTTCGGGGTACCGGAGAAATCTGAAGATCCTGAGATTGATGTCGTTAGTTTAGTTAAAGAAATTGTTAGAGAACTGGTTGAAAGCTGTGAAAGAGAGGATTATCCTTTGCCTGCCTTATTGCTGGAACCAGGGAGATCAATTGTTGGAACAGCCGGGACCAGTCTTTATACAGTAGGTTCAATTAAAGAAATCGGTGATTTAAAGACATATCTGGCTGTAGATGGTGGAATGGCTGATAATATCAGACCTGCTCTATATGGGGCTGAATATGAGGGATTTTTAGCCAATCGTTGTAATGATGAAGAAGATACTGAAGTTACAATAGTAGGTAAATGCTGTGAATCCGGTGATATTTTAATTAAAGATGAGATGCTGGCAGAACCCAGGCCAGGAGATATTCTTGCGATTCCGTCTACCGGCGCTTATACCTATTCACTTGCAAGCAACTATAATGGTCTCTTAAGACCTGCAGTTTTACTGGTCTATCAGGGAGAAACTCAGGTTATTATAGAAAGAGAAAATATTGAGGACCTCTATAAGAATGATTGTAATTTGAAGTTAGAGAAAGGGTGATTAATTCTCATGCCAATTTTACCACCTAATGTTAAAAAGGAGATGTTAAGGGCAGATTTCTGGTTAGAAAGATTAGCAGATAAGGATAAGATTCTTGCTACTACTGAAGAAATAAAATATATAGAGAAAAAAACAGCTAAAAATATGGCAGAATTAGGAAAGGCTGATCAATATACGCTGCCTGAAAATTTTCAAAAAGTAAAAACTGCAATTAAAATAAAAGAATTAATGGAAGCATACTCTTTGCCCCATAAGCTCCCAGAGTGTGCCCTGTATTCTGCTACTGGAAAAAGATATAGCCAGAAATGGCGAGATAATTTAATTGCAGAAAGCAATTTAGAGGCCTTATCAGATAATAAAAAGAAAATAGAAGGTAAACCGGCTTTAACACTTCGGCGTATATCTATCAGGGCCTTTCCAACAGAGCAGAGTGCTGTTAAAGATTCAGAAGCTATTGATGTTGATCGTTTTCAGCTAACAGCAATTCAAGCTGCCAGTCCTGTGATGATCTGGCATCAGAGCCTTTCAGGTAAATGGTCATATATCCAGAGTCAGATTTATTCAGGCTGGGTACCGACTGAATATCTGGCTGTTACAAATAATTTAGAAATGATTATAAATTATTATAATCAACAAGATAAACTGGTGGTTACCGGGAGTAGAACCGAGACAGAGCCTAATCCTTTCTTCCCAGGAATAAGTAATATATTTCTGCAGTTAGGGGATAGTCTGCCTCTGTATGAAAAGGATTTAGTCCCAAAAGAGATTCCTGCAGGGGCTAAAAATGGTCAATCACCTATTTGCTGTCATGTTGTGAAGGTTCCTTTAGGTCTTGAAGCCAGAATTGATAGTCCTGGCAGCCTTGTTTTTGCTCCAGCGCTGATACCATATTCTCAACCGGTTCAGATTGGTTTTAATGACCTTACTAAAGGCAATCTTATTCAGGCTGCTTTTAAAGCTTTAGGAGAGAGGTATGGCTGGGGTGGCTTATTTCAGCGGAGAGACTGCTCCAGGCTGGTCTTTGATATTTACAGGCAGGCAGGCCTGACTCTGCCTCGGGATGCTGGAAAACCTCAGGAAGCAGGGCCTCCAGGCAAAACCATTTATTTTAGGGGAGATAGAGCTGAACGGTTGAGTCAGTTAGAAGAACTAGAAACAGGCGATCCATTATATCTACCAGGCCATGTAATGGTCTATTTAGGTAAAGCTAGTAAGCCTGAAACAGGAGAAACTGGCCATTATGTAATTCATTCAGGGGCTGGTTATGGTAGAGAAATCAGTGGAGAATTTGAGCCAGTAACAGTCCATAGTACTTTTGTAATGGAGCTGGATACTTATTTGCAGAATAAGAAAGAAACCTATCTGGAAACCCTGACTCTAGGCAGAAAATTCAGGGCTGATCTGGATGGATAAATTAAGGCAGGAAATAGAAAAATTAATAGCTGATACTGCCGGAGATCATTCAATATATCTTAAAGATCTTGAAACTGGCAAGGAATTGGCATTAGCTGCAGATGAAAAGCTGCCAGCTGCCAGTTTAATTAAGGTTCCAATTATTTATACTCTTTATGATTTGAATTCTAAAGGTGAGCTTGATTTAAAGGAAACTTTAAAGCCAGATAGCAATAATATTGTTGGGGGAGCTGGAGTTTTAAATTGGTTTAAAGCCAGGCCAGAATTGACAATTTTAGATCTGGCAGAATTGATGATAGTTATAAGTGATAATACTGCTACAAATATTTTGATAGATCAGATTGGGTTTAAAGCAGTTAATAATTATCTTGAAGAAAATGGCTTTAAAGCGACTGGTTTAAAAAGAAAGATGATGGATACTGAGGCAAGAAAGGCCGGAAAAGAAAATATTACAACTGCCAGAGAGATGGGAAGATTGATGGAGCTTATCTATAAGCAAAAAAGCTTGAGAGGAGCCAGAGCGACTCTCTGCAGACAGCAATTTAGAGATAAACTTTCTTATTTATTACCTGATAACTGCTGGAATTCCGTAGCAAGTAAAACAGGTATGTTAAAAGGGCTAGAACATGATGCCAGTTTATTTTTGCAACCTGTTCCCTTTGTAGCAGTTGCGATGTCAACTAATCTTAATAGCCAGGCTGAAGGCAGGTTGTTGCAGGCTAAAATCGGGCAAAAGCTTTATCAGTATTTAGAAAAGAAAGGTGGTTAATTTTTTGAAGATAATTGATTATAAGATATATCAGAGAGAAATAAAACTTGCTCGCCCTTTTAAAACAGCATTAAGAACTGTAGATATAGCTAAAGAATTAGTTTTTGAATTAAAGACAGAAGGTTTTGTCGGGATTGGAGCTGCTCCCCCAACTGAAGTTATTACCGGGGACAACCTTCCTGGCATAAAAGCAACCCTGGAAAATAAGATCTGGCCTAAATTAAAGGGGCAGAATCCTCTAGCCTTGAATTTTCTTTTAAATAAGATTTCCAGTTCAGCAGTTAATAATACCAGTGCGAAAGCAGCTGCCGAGATAGCTTTATTTGATTTAGTTGCGAAAATTAATGGGATGCCGCTCTGGCAGTTATTAGGTGGAAGAAAGAGAGATTTAATTACTGATCATACTGTAAGTGTGGATGATCCTAACATTATGGCCGAAGCTGCCAGGGATGCTGTGGCCCAGGGTTTTAATATTTTAAAGTTAAAGGTTGGTGTTGGGCCGGAAGTTGATCTGGCCAGAGTTGAGGCTGTAGGAGAGGCAGTCGGTTCTGATATTAAACTCCGGCTGGATGCCAATCAGGGCTGGACAGTTAATCAAGCCATTAATACGATTAAAAAACTGGAGGCAGCTGATCTAAATATAGAGTTAGTTGAACAGCCTGTGGCAGCATCAGATTACAAAGGTTTAAAGGAAGTTAAAGATAATGTCTTATTGCCGATAATGGCTGATGAAAGTTTATTTTCATTAAAGGATGCAGTTCAGCTTCTGGAAATGCAGGCCTGTGACTTTTTAAATATTAAACTAATGAAAACCGGGGGTATCTCAACTGCTCTGGCCATTGCCAGACTTGCTGAAAGTTATAATATTGAATGTATGTTAGGTAGTATGCTGGAAAGCAGGATATCGGTGACAGCTGCAGCAGCAGTGGCTTTAGCCTCTGAAAATATTACCAGATTAGATTTAGATGCTCCGATTTTAATAGGTGAAGATGGTGTTGAGGGTGGTTTGAGTTATAAAAATAATAGGCTGGAATTACCGGAAGGTCCAGGTCTAGGTATAGGTGTGGTGCAATAATGAATCAGATAGATTTATTAATCAAGAATGCAAAGATTGTAGATGGGACTGGTGCAACTTCCTTTAAAGGAAATCTGGCTGTAAAAGCTGGAGAGATAGAGGCTATATTTAAAGGAGATCCAGAAAGATTTTTAAATAATAATCAGGTTAAAAGGGTTGTAGATGGAGAAGGATATGTTCTGGCTCCAGGCTTTATAGATATTCATACCCATTCAGATATTAATTTTTTAGTGGCTGGAGAGGCAGCAAGTAAGTTACAGCAGGGAGTAACTACAGAAGTTATTGGAAATTGTGGTTCTTCTCCGGCGCCAATTAAAGAAGCAGGCCGCTCAATGCTAGAGGATGAGCTGACTGATTATGGTCTGGATTTGGACTGGAGTAGCTATCCAGAATTTCTGGAGAAAGTGGCAGGTAAATCTAAATCAATAAATGTCGCTCCTTTGATTGGCCATGGTGCAATCAGGAAGGCGGTAATAGGTTTTGAAGCCAGAGAATTAACATCTCCTGAGTTAGATGAGGCAAAAGCTATCCTGGCCGAAGCAATGGAGGCAGGAG
This sequence comes from Bacillota bacterium, assembly GCA_051745425.1. Classification (GTDB taxonomy): domain Bacteria; phylum Bacillota; class Halanaerobiia; order Halanaerobiales; family Halarsenatibacteraceae; genus Halonatronomonas. Next base: position 11,600 of record JBNJEB010000023.1, on the reverse strand, counting down.
CATTTGGGCTTTCGTCAGGATTGATTTATCCCCCTTCTTCCTATGGGACCACAGAAGAATTAATAGAGCTGGCCAAGGTTGCTGCCAGTTATGGTGGTATTTATACAACCCATCTCCGTGATGAAGGTTGTGGCATGATCTCTGCCCTAAAAGAGGCAATTGAAATTGGAAGGCAGGCAGAGATACCTGTTCAGATATCCCATCATAAGGTTTTAGATAAAGACTGCTGGGGGCTGGTTGCAGGCAGCTTAAAGATTATGGAGTCTGCCCGTGATGAAGGGGTAGATATAACCTGTGACTTATATCCTTATCTGGCAACCAATACAGGGCTGGCTTCTTTATTGCCTGACTGGGCCCATGAAGGCGGCAGAGATAAGCTACTTAAGCGGCTTGAAGCCGGGAATGAGAGAGAAGAAATATTAGAATATCTTCGGAAGGTTGTTGCCAGAAGAGGCTGGGAAAATGTTATGATATCTGAATTGCCAGGTGATAGGTATCCTGAATTTGAGGGGGCTACTCTTGCAGAGTTAGGTGAAAGCTGGAAGATGCCTGAACCTGAAGCTTTATTAAAAATTCTAAAGGAACAGAAATTAAGGGCAGGCATGATTGGCTTTGCCATGTGTGAAAAGGATTTACAGACTGTTTTAACCAGCAGATTAAGTATGATTGGTTCTGATGGAAGTTCGCTGGCAGTGGAGGGTAAACTTGCTACTGGTAAACCCCATCCCAGAAATTTTGGGACCTTCCCCAGAGTGCTTGGCAGGTATGTTCGTGAGAAGGGAGTAATAAATCTTGAAAGAGCAGTCCACAAAATGACAGGGAAATCTGCAGCCCGGATTGGACTTAATGACCGGGGTCTATTAAAAGCTGGACTTAAAGCAGACTTATTACTTTTTGATGAGGCTAAAATTATTGATAAAGCCACATTTAAAGAGCCATTTAAATATCCAGCAGGGATTCAAGAGGTCTGGGTGGCTGGAGAATCGGTTTTAAAGGCTGGAGAAATATCTAATAAGAGGCCAGGAGAATTAATAAGGAATTTATTTTAATAGCAAGCAATTACCCGGCTGGAGTTAAAATCCAGTCGGGATTTTCATTTGGATTTTTATTTTCGACGAAAATATTTTTTTGTTATAATCTAAAATTTTATGAAGGTATTTTATAAATGAAAGAGAATATTATAATAACAGATTAAATTGATAGAGTAAACAAATTAAATTTTTATAACTAAAAGGGGGCAAATTTATTTGGGTAATTCAAGGAGTTTGTCAAGGGAAATATTACAAATTAAATCACATATGGATTTACTTAAACCGGCAGAAAAACGGGTTGCCGAGTATGTAATAGAAAATTCTGATGAAGTAGTTTATTCTTCTATCACCAATCTGGCAGATCAGATTGGTGTTTCAGAGGCAACAATAGTTAAGTTCTGTCAGAGGGTTGGTTACTCTGGTTACCAGGAGCTGAAAATAATGCTGGCCAGAACCAATCAGCAGCCTGATGAAAATGAGATAATCTATGGAGCAATTGAGCCAGGAGATTCAATTGGAGGATTAAAGGATAAATTATTTCAAATTTATGATGAATCTTTAGAGAGTACTCATAAATTAATCGAAATTGATTTATATGAAGAGGTAGTTGATAAAATACTGGCGGCTAGAAGAGTATATTTCTTTGGGTATGGAGCTTCAGGAATAGTTGCCAGAGATGCAGAACTTAAATTTGTGAGAATTGGTCTGCCGGCGGTCGCCATGACAGATAGCCATAGTCAGAAGACAGTGGCTTCTTTGCTTGAGCCTGAAGATCTTGTCCTGGCAATATCAGATTCTGGTAGAACCAGAGAATTAATTGAAGTTCTTGATATTTTAGAGGAGATAAGCTGTCAGAGGGTTGCAATTACTTCACAGATTGGCTCTCCAATTAGTGAGAGATCAGAGATTACCTTATTGACTTCATCCAGAGAAACACCTTATAGAGGCAGTGCAATAGCATCAAGGATTGCTCAACTGGCAGTTATTGATATTCTGTTTTTAGCAACAGCTCTGGCAAACCATGATGAGACAACAGCAGCCTTACAAAAGACCAGAGAAGCAATGCAGATTAGTAAGGAAAAGTAGATTTGGAGGATTAAGATTATCATGATAATAAAAGAATTGGAGAAAGTTGAATACCTGGATGCAGGAATAAAACTCTGGAACAAGAATTATAATAAGTACAGGTTGAAAAAATCTCTGTATCGCCAGAATATTTTAGCCCCTTATTCTGGTCTTCAGGTAAGATTATTTGCTGGTTTTAAAGATAATAGATTAATCGGTTTTGCAGTGAGCAAACAACCGGTAACAGAATTAAGTAATTATGTAGGACCTGAGCGGGGCTGGATATCTCTATTAGTTACTGAAGATGGTGCCGGTTCAGCCAGCTGGAAAGAGTTACTGGATTATATTATTAATGAGCTTAAAATTACCGGAGGGAAATATATAAGTTATGGACAGGACCCTCAGAATTTTCTGCCAGGATTACCAGTAGAATTTGAAGCTGAAAGAGAGGCCTGGGTGAAAGCAGGGTTTAAGGCAGGAGGTCTTGAATCTGACTTAAGAAGGGTTTATAAAGAAGAACCTGAAGTTAGAGAATTTCCTGACAGCTCATATCATGTTCAGCAGGCAGAAGTTAAAGATAGAAATAGCTTATTAAGGTTTTTAAGTGAGGAGTTCCCAGGTCGCTGGCAGTATGAAGCTGAAAATATTAGCTGCTGGCCAGGGGGGATAAAGGATTATTATCTCCTGGTAAAAGGGGAAAATAATATTATTGGTTTTGCCAGAACAAATCGACAGGATGGTTTTTATAAGGGGCCGAATATTAATTTTGGTGGTGAATCAGGAGAAGATTTTGCTGGATTAGGACCACTTGGGCTTGCAGAAAACTGGCGAGGCAGGAGTTTAAGTACTCCATTTTTGCAAAAAGTATTAAGCATTTTATATCATAATGGTTATAAAGAGATTACAATAGATTGGACAAATTTAATCGAATACTATAAAAAATTTGGATATGAAGTTGTTAATCAATATATTCCTCTACAGAAGGAGTTGATGTAAAATGGAAAATTACTTTAAAAAGTCAGTCTCTCGTAAAGGTTCTGCTTCAAAAATTTCTGGTTCTAAAAAAGCTAGAGACTTTAATTTAAGGCTGGATAGAGCTGCCTGCAGTCAGATTAGTGAATTTATGCAAGAGGCGGTAAGTTCAGAGGTTTTTCCAGGGGCTGTTTTAGGAATCGCCCAGGGAGGAAAGTTAATTTATAGCCAGGCTTTTGGTCAGAAAGCATATGATGATAATACTGATGTTTCTGTTGATACTGTCTATGATCTGGCCTCTTTAACCAAAGTATTAATAACAACTACAGCTATTATGCAGTTAAATGAGACAGGGAAGTTAAACCTTCACGATTATTTACAGGATTTTTTTCCTGAAGTTAGAGAAGAATTGGCTGAAATAAGAATAGACCAATTAATGACCCATACATCAGGCCTGCCAGCTATAGTCCAGCTATGGAAGGAGCCTGGAGATAGAGATAAAGTTTTGGAATATTTATTAAATCTAGAACCAGTTGCAGAACCAGGTAAAAAGATTCTTTATAGTGATCCTAACTTTCTGTTGCTAGGTTTTATTATAGAAAAAGTTAGTGGTTTAAAACTGGCTGAATATGCCAGAAAGTATATTATTGGGCCAGGAGATCTTAAGAAGACTGATTTTAACCCTGTAGCTAATAATAAGATAAAGCTTGCTGAGATAGCTCCAACTGAATACTGTAACTGGAGAGAGAAACAGGTCCATGGAGAAGTTCATGATGAAAATTGTGCTTTTCTTGGTGGCGCCAGCGGTCAGGCCGGTCTCTTTTCGAATTTAAAAGATCTGGTACAGCTAATGGCTATGATCTTTAACCATGATGAGAAGAAGGCAAATATTTTATCTCCTGTCAGCAGTAGGATCCTTGCCAGAACCTATACCAGAAAAGATGGAGAGATGCGGGGTTTGGGCTGGGATAAAGGTGGAAATATTAGATCTTCTTCTGGAATTTATTTTGGCAGTAAAGCCCTGGGTCATACAGGCTTTACCGGAACATCAATCTGGACATTGCCAGAAAGCGGTTTAACAGTAATTCTGCTTTCAAATAGAGTTAATGGTGGCAGAGAGAATCAAAAGATTATTAAGTTCCGCCCTAGATTGCATAATTTAATTTATAGTCTTTTAAGTCAGGATAATCATAATAGTGAGCCGATTGGTTTTCAGATAGGCCGTGATAATGGAGAAAGTGGCTTTACGTCAGGTTTAAAGGAGAGATAGAATGTTAAAGATTGCTGGAGTAATGTCAGGGACATCACTGGATGGAATAGATGTTGCAATAGTTGAAACAGATAAATTTGCAAGTTCCGCTGTTAAGATATTAAGTTATTTTCAGAGAAGTTATCCTGATGAGATTAGAGAGAGACTGAACAGGCTGGTGAATTTTAATTATCCAGATGAAGCAAAGGTTTTAGGAGAGGTTGCCAGTTTGAATTTAGATTTAGGTGAACTATATGCTGCTGCTATTAAAACTGCTCTTTCAAAAGCAGGCATGGAGCCTGAAGAACTGGACCTTATAGGCTGTCATGGCCAGACAGTTTTTCATAAACCTGATAATAATCAGACTGTAAGTCTGCAACTGGGATCTGGCTCTGTGATTGCAGAAAGATTAGGTGTTGATACAATAACAAACTTTAGATTGAAGGATATAGCCGCCGGAGGGGAAGGTGCCCCGCTGGTTCCTTTAATTGATTATCTTTTATATAAAAGCAATGCCAGCCATCGATTTGTAGTTAATATTGGCGGGATAGCCAATTATACCTGGCTGCCGGCTGATTGCAGTCGGGCCGATGTTAGAGGCAGTGATACAGGGCCTGGCAATATGATGATAGATACTGCCATCCAGGTATTAACTGATGGGAATAATAAATTTGATCAGGATGGGATTCTGGCCAGCCAGGGTCAGCTTGATCAGGAATTATTTGCCCGGTTATATCAACATGATTTTTTTAATAGGGAATATCCCCGGTCAACAGGGAGAAATGATTTTGGAGGTAAATATACAGAAAGAATAATCGAGGAAGCTTTAGCTGAAGGAGTGAATGAAAAAGATATAATTACTACCCTGACCAGGTTTACTGCCAGTTCAATTGTCAAGAGCTTTCAGGAGGAGATAAGCAGGGAGGATCTTAATACTCTTAAAAACTCTGATTGCCTTGAAGTATTAATCAGTGGAGGCGGCAGTCATAATAAAACTCTTTTAAAGTTTATTGAAAAGGAAATATCTGAAAGGTTTCATAATTATCGAACTGAATTAATTTCACTTGCAGAAAGAGATTTTGATAATAATAATATTCCAGCAATAAATGCCGATCAGAAAGAGGCTGTTGCCTTTGCCCTTTTAGCCAGGGAATCGATCCAGAAGCGGCCTGGCAACCTGCCTTCTGTTACTGGAGCAGATCATCCAGTTATCACAGGAGATTTAACTACTGGCAGGGATGTGGATTTCTAGCAGTCGCTTTTTATCATCTAAATTTATGTTATAATTAAGGCAACCTTGGGTAAAAAGATTGATTATGGATATTAAAGGAGAGATATCATGGAAGGAAATCAGGGAACTGCTGCTTCTCCTGGTATTGCAATTGGCCAGGCTTTAATTCAGGAAAGGCATGAATTTCAGTTTGTGCAAAAAGATATAAAAGAGGCAGAATCTGAACTGGAGATCAAAAGGTTTTACCAGGCGATTGCTGAAGGCAAAGAGGATGTCAAGGATTTACGGCAGAAGGTTAAAAAAGAAGTTGGGGCCCAGGAATCAGAGATATTTACAGCTCACATTCAGATAATGAATGACCCGGAGTTTCATGCCCTGGTTGAGAGGATAATTAAAGAAGAGCAGGTGACAGCTGAAGTTGCCGTTCAGCGAGTTATTAGAAATTATGCTGCTCAATTTGCTGAAATGGAAGAAAATTATATTGATGCTAGAGAAGCTGATATTAAAGATATTGGTGACCGGATTTTAAGGTTATTACAGGGGATGGAGCTGGATCAGAGCCTGATCGAGGATGAAGTTATCCTGGTATCCTATGAATTAACTCCTTCAGAGGTTGCCAGATTAGATACCAGTCGTGTCATGGGGATTGTTCTGGCTGAAGGTTCAAGGACCTCCCATACTGCGATTCTGGCCAGGTCTCTGGAGATCCCGACAGTTGTTGGTCTCGGTGCTGAAGTTATAGATCAGATAGACCAGGGAGATAAGTTGATCGTTGATGGTGACGATGGCCTGGTTTTTATCTCTCCTGATGAAAAGACGTTTTCTAATTATAAAAAAAGAAATCAGGAACTGGAAGTTAGAGAAAAAGAGTTAGAGAAATATAAAGATATGAAATTAGAAAGAGAAGATGGCAGGAGAGTTTATGTAAATGCCAATATAGGCGGCACAGTTGATCTGGGGCCGATGCTGGAAAGAGGTGCTGATGGGATAGGCCTCTTTCGGACTGAATTTCTCTTTTTAGATAGAGATAGTCTGCCTGATGAAGAAGAGCAGTTTCAGATTTATAAGGAAGTAGTTGAGAAGGTAGAAGATCGGCCGGTAGTAATTAGAACTGTAGATATCGGTTCAGATAAAAAGCCTGAATACCTTGATTTTCCCGAGGAGATTAACCCGGCAATGGGTTATCGGGGAATAAGGATCTCCCTGAATAATAAAGATTTTTTTAAGACCCAGCTCAGGGCAATATTAAGGGCTTCAAAGTTTGGAAATGTTAGGATAATGTATCCGATGATCTCAACTATTGAAGAAGTCCGGAATGCCAACAGTGTTCTCCGGCAGTCCAGGCTTGAGTTATTAGAGGAGGATATTGAGATTGGTGATCCAGAAATTGGGATTATGATTGAGGTGCCATCAGCTGTTGCCATGGTCAGGGAGCTGGCTGAAGAGGTCGACTTTTTAAGTATTGGTACCAATGATTTAGTCCAGTATACCCTGGCTGTTGACAGGACCAATGAGAAGATTAAAGATCAGTTTACTCCCTATCATCCGGCGATCTTAAGGATGATTACCAGAGTTGCTGCAGCTGGCAGGGAGTTTGATATACCTGTGGCTATGTGTGGCGAGGCTGCCGGTGATAAGTTATTGATCCCATTCTGGCTGGGGATTGGAATAGATCAATTAAGTATGAGTCCGGTTTCTATTCTGCCGGCCAGGGAGACAATCTATAAATGGCTTAATAAGGATAAAACAGAATTAATTCAGAAAGTTTTACAGATGTCAACAGTAGCGGAAATTCAATACTATCTGTCAAGGAGGGAATAATTATGTATATGGAATTATTAGAAGAGCGGAGAAGCATTAGAAAATATAAGGATCAGGAGATTGAAGGGGAAAAGGTTCAGTCTCTTTTACAGGCAGCTTTACTTTCACCGACTTCCCGGGGGAGTCAGCCCTGGCAGTTTATCCAGATAGATGATAAAGATTTACTTCAGGAGCTAGCTGAAGCCAAGGCCGGCGGCTCATCATTTCTGGCTGGAGCAAGTCTGGCCATTGTGATAGCGGCAGACCCGGAAGAGAGCGATGTCTGGGTTGAAGACTGTTCAATTGCAGCTACCAATATTCAGATGGAAGCTTTAGATTTAGAGCTTGGTTCCTGCTGGATTCAGATCAGGAAGAGACAGAGGCAGGATGGTAGCGATTCTGAAGAGTATGTAAAAGAAGTATTGAATCTGCCGAATAAGTTGAGGGTCGATTCTATTATTGCTCTGGGTTATCCAGATGAAGAGAAAGAACAGTATGATCTTGATGATTTACCATATGATAAAGTCCATTATAATAGGTATGGGCATGAAGTTCCAGAATAAATAGCCATCTATAAACTTAGGCCTCTGCAGATAAGATTGCAGAGGCTTTTATGAGAAGCTTTATGTATAATTATGCACAAAAATTAGTAGGTAATACTTTGTGAAATGTGCAAAGAGATACTATCGGGTAACTGTCGGGTATGGAGGAAGTCCAGAGCATTAAATTGGAATCTTAATGCATAATATTCTTTAAATATGAATACTATGCATTAAGACTGTCTTAAATATCAAAAATTTTCTGAATATAGATTTATTTTAGGCATAAATTCTAATTGTTATGTGGTATAATTAACTAAAGGAGGTGATGAGAAGATGCAAACCCAGGAGATTCTTTTAGAACTCTTGCATAATATTCAGGAGACATATGGTTATATTCCTGAGGTGGAGATTGATAAGCTGGCAGAAAAATTTAATCGGCCCAGAGCTGAATTATATGGGGTAATAAAATTTTACTCAATGCTTCATACTGAACCGACTGGTAAATATATTATTAGGATTTGCGATAGTTTATCCTGTTACCTTAATGATTCTCATGATCTGGTTGTGGCTGTCTCTGATTATCTTGACTTAGAGAATGGAGAAACCAGTGAAGATAAGTTATTTACCCTGGAGATTGTTGAATGTCTTGGTTATTGTGGCGAGGGGCCAGTAATGATGGTCAATGATGAAATTTATACTCACCTTACATCTGGACAGGCAGTTAAAATCTTAAAGCAGGTTAATTAAATTTCTAGGAGGGATTTCATTGGTTAAAGAGCATAAGTTGTTAATGGGTCCTCCGCTATTAAAAGCAGGAGAGTATGATTTTTTAGGTTTGCAGAAAGCTTTGAAGCTAGGTCCTGAAGAGATTATTGAGGAGATAAAGAAGTCAGGTTTAAAAGGACGGGGTGGGGCTGGATTTCCAACAGGCTTGAAATGGGAGTTGGCACTGGCTGAATCCAGTGAGAAGAAATATATTATCTGTAATGCTGATGAAGGAGAACCAGGAACTTTTAAAGATAGGTATCTCCTGGAAGAGAGGCCATTTAAAGTTTTAGAGGGTATTTTAATTGCAGCCAGAGCGGTAGGAGCAGATGAGGGTTTTATCTATATTAGAGGAGAGTATACAGAACCTATTAAAATTTTTAGTAAGGTGATAAAAGAAGCGGAGAAGCTAGGAGCAGTTGGCAATAATATATTTGGTTCTGAGTTTAATTTTAAACTGAAACTGGTTCGTGGTGGTGGAGCTTATGTCTGTGGCGATGAGACATCTTTGATTAATTCTATTGAAGGGCAGCGGGGAATTTCCAGGATTAAACCGCCTTATCCGATTCAGGAAGGCCTGTTTGGGAGACCGACAGTAGTCAATAATGTTGAAAGTCTGGCAGCTGCTTCAGAGATAATTCAGCAGGGGGCTGATTATTATTCTGATTTAGGAACTGAAAATAGCAGAGGAACTAAATTGGTCTGCCTCAGTGGCGATATTGAAAAACCTGGTGTTTATGAAATAGAATTTGGTTCGGCTACTTTAAAGGAAATTTTATATGATCTCGGGGGAGGGCCTTTAAAAGATGACAGGTTTAAATTTATTATTCCTGGAGGGCTTTCAACTGCTGCTTTAACTGTTGATGAATTGGATTGTTCATATAGTTATGAGGGAATTGAGGCTGCTGGTTCCAGCCTGGGCTCTGGTGCTATTATTGCTATAGGTGGGAAACATCAACTTTTAGATATACTGCAGCGAGTGGGCCGTTTTTATATGGATGAAACCTGTGGAACCTGCTTTCCCTGTCGTGAAGGTAATCGTCATATAGATTACATTTTTAAGAAACATCAAAATGGAAAGTTTTATCAGGAAGATGTAGATATTCTGGCTGATATAGGTAAGGCAATCTCAGGAGCTGCTCGCTGTGGCCTGGGACAGACTTCATTATCTCTGGCTAGATCTTTATTTTACAAGTTTCCTGAAGAGTTAATCATAGGGGGTGGTCAGAGATGATTAAGCTAACAATAGATAATAAAGATGTTAATGTTGCTGAGGGATTATCAATATTAGAAGCAGCCAGAGAGGCAAATGTAAAAATACCAACGTTATGTTATGAGCAAGAACTCTCAATCTTTGGAGGCTGTCGGCTCTGTATAGTTGAAGTTGAAGGTAATGGAAGTCTTTTGCCTGCCTGTGCCACTAAAGCTGAGGCTGGTATGGTTGTTAGGACCCATACTCCCAGAGTCAGGGACATCAGACAGACTATCTTTGAGATGATTATTGCTTCCCATGATATTAGCTGTGAACTTAACTGTTTGACCTGTTCCCGGGCCTCGAGTTGTGAATTGAGAGAGGTGGCTGAAGATATTGGAGTGTCAAGGATGAGACTTGATCCAATTATTAGAGGTCATAGCAAAGATTTTTCCAGTTATGCAATTGCCAGGGAACCTAATAAATGCATAACCTGTGATCGCTGTATTAGAAAATGTCAGGAGGTTCAGGGTATTGGAATCTTCGCCAATGCCGGGCGTGGACCTGAGACTATAGTGACAACATTTGAAAATAGAGGTATCGGTAATGTTGAATGTACAAACTGTGGCCAGTGTATTATCTCCTGCCCGACTGGAGCACTCCATGAGATTTATCATCATGAAAAAGTCTGGGAGGCTCTTTATGATGAAAGCAAGCATGTTATTGTCCAGACTGCTCCTTCTGTTAGGGTGGCTATTGCTGAATCCTTTGGGGCAGAACCAGGCACAGTGGCGACAGGTCAGTTGGTTGCAGGGTTAAGAAGACTGGGTTTTGATAAAGTCTTTGATACTAACTTTACTGCTGATCTAACAATAATGGAGGAAGCAACTGAGGTCGTTAAGCGGGTAACAGAGAATAAGGATTTACCGGTTTTTACGTCCTGCAGTCCAGGCTGGATAAAGTTTATAGAACATTTTTATCCAGAATATCTCAATCATCTTTCTACTGCTAAATCGCCTCAGCAGATGTTTGGGGCAATAGCTAAAAGTTATTATGCTGAATCTGCAGGGATACCTAGAGAGGATATCGTGTCTGTTTCTATCATGCCCTGTACTGCTAAGAAATTTGAGGCTCAAAGGCCTGAGATGGGCGATGATGTTGATTATGTCCTGACAACCAGGGAGGCTGCTATGATGTTTAAGGCAGCCGGGCTTAATCTCTGTGAGCAGGAAGAATCAGAATATGATGAAATTCTTGGTCTGTCAAGTGGGGCTGCAGATATTTTTGGCAATACAGGCGGAGTAATGGAGGCTGCATTAAGAACAGCCTATCATATTATTACCGATGATGAGCTTGAAGAGCTTGAAATAAATGCCGTCAGAGGACTGGAGGGCATTAAAGAGGCCAGTGTAAAGATTACTGATGGCCTAACTGTCAATGTTGCTATTGCAAATGGATTGGCCAATGCCCATAAGGTTATGGAGATGATTAAAGAAGGTAAAGAGTATCATTTTATTGAGTTTATGGCCTGTCCAGGGGGCTGTATTGGCGGAGGTGGGCAGCCATTGCCGACTGGGAATACCACCTGGCAGGAAGTTAGAGAGAGAAGACAGAAAGCTCTTTATCAGATAGACCATGATAAAGAAATTCGCCGGTCTCATGAAAATCCTATGATCAAAAAATTATATGCTGATTATTTAGGAGAACCTGGCAGTCATAGAGCCCATGAGTTACTCCATACAAATTATACTGC
>JBNJEB010000022.1:0-19038 GCA_051745425.1 Bacillota bacterium | reverse complement strand
TATTATTCAAAGGCCTGTGAGCTTGAGGCAGAATTTGTCAAGCTGACAACTATTGAAGAGCTGGCAAAGAGTGACCTCCAGGATAAAATAGCAGTCCTATCTGGCGAACTGACTGAAGAGCAGCTTATGCCCAAGAGTTTTACTTTCTATAATCCAGAAAGACACCAGAGGATAATCAGCCTCCTTGAACAGAAAGCCCCTCAGGCAATCATTACAGTTGTAGATAATGATACCTCTGTCTTTGAAGATGGCGATTTTCAGATTCCCAGTGCTTATATCTCTAAAGCAGAGGGGCAGAAACTTCTAAATGGTCAGGGCAGAGTGGGCCTTAATATCAATACAACCAGAAAAGATTCCAGGGGAGCAAATCTTATTGCCAGAATTAATCCAGCTGCAGAAAAGAAGCTAGTAATAACTGCTCATATGGATACAAAATATGGAACGCCAGGAGCCCTAGATGATGGAACAGGGATTGCTATTCTCCTGCTGCTCAGTTCAATAATTAAACCTGATGATATTGATTTTACTCTGGAACTCCTACTTCTGAATGGCGAAGATTATTATTCTACTCCAGGCCAGCTTAAGTATATGGAAGAATATATAGAGGGCAATGAATCGACCTTTTTAGTTATTAATTGTGATGGTGTCGGCTTAAAGGATAGTAAGACTGCTATTGCTTTCATGGAACTTGCTGCAGCCAGGCAAAACCTGGTTAAAGATTTAATTTCAGCAGAAGCCGAGTTTGAGCTTATAGAGCCCTGGGAGATGGGAGACCATATGCTCTTTGTAATGCATGGTATCCCGGCAATTACCTTTACATCTAAAGAAATTCTAAATTTAATAGATGAAATTGCCCACACAGAAAAAGACGCAATAAATCTTATCGATTATTGTAAGGTTATGAAAGTCATTGAGTTTATTGCTGATATAGTAGTTAATATTAATAATTAAAATAATATAATTGTAATCCAATTAAAATATGTAAAGACCCTGGTCTAATTTAGACCAGGGCAATTTTATATAATATATTAATCTTCTTTTAGGGTTTTAATAATTTCTTCATATTCTTCTCGGGTAATTTCACCTTTAGCCAGTCTCTTACGGGCAATCTCTTCAGGCTTTTCTTCATCTTTAGGGGTTTCGTTCCTGTATCTATCGGCATCATGCTGACTGTATTGGCTGTTATTATTTTTAGATGAAATATTTTCTTTGATTAGCCAGATAGCGCCAACAATTATTATAATCCATAATACTACCATTAAGATTCCACCTCCAAACCCAAAATAATGGCGTCCGAATCTTCCATTAAACATGCCTGCTTGAGCAAAGACAGGATTGAATAAATTTAATAACATTGTTATTTACCTCCATCCCGTATACATATATTATAACATAAATAGTTTTATTTCTCATTGATTAGCTCAACTTTGCCTATAGTATATAATTGAAATATAAAGAAAATGTGAATTTCAAATAATCATTGACTTATTTATTAAAGCTAGATATAATATAAGTGCATGATATAAATATCACAAATAATTCCGGGTTCAGGGGAGTAATCCGCCGGATCGGGTAGAAATATATTGATGGTTATTATTTTCAGGGATATCTATGCCCTGAAGATAGCCTGTCATTTATTCAATTCTACCTGCCCTGTTAGCTAACAGGGTATTTTTATTTTAAGCAAATATATTATAATATTCACATGAAAGGGTGGAAAGATGAATAATTCAAAAAGAATTGGTGTTGTTGGCATAGTAATAGAAGATAGAAATGAAGTGGCTGAAAAATTAAATAAAATTTTAAGTGATTATGGAGATATAATACTCGGCAGGATGGGAATACCCTCTAGAGAGTATGATCTTTCTATGTTATCACTAATAGTTGAAGGAACTCCAGATCAGGTGGCTGGAATGACAGGAAAAATAGGAAATCTGCCAGGAGTTTCAATTAAATCAACTCTTACTTCAGTGGAGGTTGGTGATATCAATGACTAAACCATTAAGAGAAATATTAGAACTAAATAATATTAAAGAGGTACTTGAAAATATCAGCCCACCAGAAGATAATGAATTTGAGCAGATAATAGCTAAAGCTTTAGAACTTGAGGGCTTAAATGAATTAGAGGTAGCCAGGCTCCTCAAAATAGAAAGCCCTAATAAAATTGAGAAACTGCTTGAGACTGCCGGCAAAATCAAAGAGGAGATCTATGGCAAAAGGCTGGTAGTTTTTGCCCCTCTTTACCTGGATAATTATTGCAGTAATAATTGTCTTTATTGTGGCTACAGGGCTCCAAATAAGGAGCTTACCAGAAAAGAGCTTTCAGATTCAGAGATTGAAAATGAAGTTAAAACCTTATTAAAAACTGGACAGAAAAGATTGCTAATACTTACAGGAGAGCGGAACTCCTCTAATATAGATAGTCTGCTTGAAAAGATAGATCAAATTTATCAAGTGGATGGTGATAATCCAGGAGAAGAAGTAAAGCGGATCAATCTGGAAATTGCTCCCCTTACAGAAGATGAGTTTGCACAGGTTTCTACTTCTAAAATCGGGACCTATACCTGCTTTCAGGAGACCTATCACCTGCCAACCTATAATAAAATGCATCTTTCAGGTAAAAAAAGTGATTATGACTGGCGTCTGGAAGTAATGGATAGAGCAGTTAAGGGGGGAATTGATGATTACGGCATTGGAGTATTATTTGGTCTTTATGATTTTAAATATGAAGTCCTGGCTATGTTAAGGCATGCAAATTATCTCGATAAAAAGTATGGAGTAGGTCCTCATACAGTCTCAGTTCCTAGATTTAAACCTGCTGCTGGTGCTGAAATCAAAGAGGCTCCCTATCCAGTTGACAATGAAGATTTTAAACTGCTGGTAGCTATTATTAGAATGGCTCTGCCCTATACAGGTATGATTCTCTCAACTAGAGAGCCAGTCCAGTTAAGAAATAAGTTATTTAAATATGGGATCTCCCAGATAAGTGCCGGTTCCTGTACCTCTCCAGGGGGTTACAATGAGGCAGATAAAGAAGATGGCCAGTTTAAACTTTACGATAATAGAAACCTGGAAGAGATCGTCTCTGAAGCAGTTCAGGCAGGCTATTTACCTAGTTTCTGTACATCCTGTTACCGGAAAGCCAGAACTGGTAAGGATTTCATGGAGCTTGCTAAACCAGGGGATATTAAACCCTATTGTAAGGCCAATGCCCTCTTAACCCTGGCTGAATATCTAATAAATTATGCCTCAGAACAGTTACAGCAGGATGGTTTTGAGTTAATCGTGCAAAAACTTGACGAAATTAAAGCAGAAAATCAGGCGCTGGCTAATAAAATAAGCAATAAATTGGAGCAATTAAAGGATGATAAATATGACCTCTACTTTTAATTCAACTCCCACAGCTGAAAGGCCTCATATTGGAGTTTTTGGTAAAAGAAATGCCGGCAAATCGACAATGATCAATTTTTTAACAGATCAGGATCTGGCCCTGGTCTCAGAAGTGCCAGGGACCACCACAGATCCAGTCTATAAAGCGATGGAGGTTCTGCCCTTAGGTCCTGTTATCTTTATCGATACTGCAGGTATTGATGATAGAGGGGAGCTTGGCAGCAAGCGGGTGGAGAAGACGCATAGAGTTATCAGAAAGACAGATCTGGCCCTGATGATCATTAATAGTCTGGAAGATTTAGAATATGAGCAGGATCTTATTGCCAGGCTAGAGAAAAATTCTATTCCCTACTTAATTATCTTTAATAATATTAATAACTTTGATCTTACAAAATCCAGCATCTCAGCAGCCTTTGATGATTTCTCTCCAGATAAAATTATTATTTTGGAAAATTATCATAATAATGAAAGAGAAGAAATTCTTGCAGCCCTGGCTGCATTAGTCAGTGAAAATACTAAATTGGAAGCTACAGATAAAAGTTTAATCGCCGATTTAATCAAACCAGACGAGCTTGTCCTCTTAATCATCCCGATAGATAGCGGAGCTCCAAAGGATAGATTGATCCTGCCTCAAATGCAGACCTTAAGAAGGATCCTGGACAATAGGGGCCAGGTCTTGGTGGTACAGCCTGATTCAATTGAATCTGCCCTGGAAAGATTAAACAAACCACCGGCACTGGCAGTAACTGACTCCCAGGCCTTTGCCAGAGTCAGCAAACTAGTCCCTGAGGATATCCCACTAACAGGTTTTTCAATATTATTTGCCCGCTATAAAGGAGATCTTAATAGTTATCTCCAGGGGGCAAATTCTTTGGAAAACTTAAAACCAGGCATGAATATTTTAGTGGCAGAAGCCTGTACTCACAGGAAACGCCATGAAGATATTGGAACAGTAAAAATCCCTGGCTGGCTTGAAGAGATAGCAGGAGGGGCTTTAAACTTTACCCATTATGCAGGCCAGGACTTTCCAGCTGAGATTAATAATTACGATCTGGCCGTTTTCTGCGGTGGCTGCATGATTAATCAACAGGAGGTCACCAGTAGAATTAGAGATGCCAGAAAGGCCGGGGTTCCAGTCATCAATTATGGTATTCTAATCGCCTGGAAGATGGGAATACTGGCTAGAGCAATCCAGCCCTTTTTAAATGAGGTGGAGATTAATTATGAAGTCAATTAATTTTAACGATCAGAATCAAGTTTTAAATAATCTTGACTTAATATTAAGCTATAATCATTATAATCAGGAACTTTTTAAAACAGCAGATGAAATCAGACAGAAATACCATGGAGATGGGGTTCACTTAAGGGGCTTAATAGAATTTTCAAATTACTGCAGCAGAAGCTGCTATTACTGTGGGCTCCGCAAAGAAAATATAGTTCCTGAAAGATATCGCTTAAGCCAGAAAGAAATTATTTCAGCGGCCTTAACAGCAGAGGAATTAGGCTATGGCACTGTTGTTCTTCAGTCAGGTGAGGATAACTATTTTACCCAGGAAATAATTGCTGAAATAGTTCAAGCAATCAAAGAAAAGACTGATCTGGCTATAACATTATCCCTGGGGGAAAGAACTAAGGAGGATTATCAGGTCTGGCGTCAGGCCGGGGCTGATAGATACCTGCTCCGCTTTGAAACTTCAGATTCAGAGTTATATCATCAACTTCATCCTGCTGGTAGCTTTCAAAACAGAATAGATAATTTATACTGGCTCCAAGAATCAGGTTATCAGTTAGGAAGTGGCTCTCTGATTGGTCTGCCAGGTCAGACAATTCAGAGCCTGGCCAGTGATCTCAGACTTTATAAAGAGTTAGATTTAGATATGGTCGGGCTTGGTCCCTTCTTAATGAATCCCAATACTCCACTGGCTGAAAGTCAGAATGGTTCTTTTGAGCTGACATTAAAGATGCTGGCTTTAACCAGAATAATTTTGCCGAAAGCTCATCTTCCAGCAACAACAGCCCTGGGAACTATAGACAGCAAAGGCAGAGAGAAAGCTCTTGAGAATGGAGCCAATGTAATGATGCCAAATGTTACACCGAGAGAATACAGGGCCAACTATCAATTATATCCAGATAAAATCTGTACAGATGAAAGCCCGGTAGATTGCAGCCAGTGTATCCCAGCCCGGTTAAAGACAATTGAACGTTTTCCGGCTAAAGGGCCAGGTCATTCTCTAAAGTAAATATTAATTAATAAAGCCACAGGTTTTAAATTTAACCTGTGGCTTAATATTTAAATAAACTACTGGGACAATAAGACTTCATTATTTGACTCACAAAGTTTAATCTGCTAATATATCAACATAAATTAGTTAATCGTAGAGATCTTTAACTATTAAACAGGAAGGTTGATAATATGTCAAAAATACCTGAAACCAGCTATGAAATTAAAGGTAAAGAAATTAAAATTAATAATGCCAGTCCAGAAGATGCAGAAGAATTATTAAATTACATGAAACAGGTCTTTGGCGAGACAGAATTTCTTCTCCGTCAGCCAGAAGAGTTTGAGATGACTGTGGCTGAAGAGCAGGAGTTTCTGGAAAATATGAACCAGTCAGAAAACAGTATTTTCATCATTGCCAGGGTTGATGGTAAGATTGTTGGTAATTTAGGCTTTACAGGGAGTGATCTCAACCGTTACTCTCATCAGGGAGAATTCGGCATGTCAGTCTCTAAAGATTACTGGGGCAGGGGCATTGGTAGCTTATTGATAGAAACTTTAATGAACTGGGCTAAAGAAAATGGGATTACAAGAATCTCACTAAGGGTAGATGAACAAAATCAACGGGGCAGAAAACTTTATGAAAATTTTGGTTTCCAGCAGGAAGGTATCTTAAAAAATAAGAAAAGGTTATCTGATGGAACCTATCGTAATGAAATTGTAATGGCCAGGCTGCTCACCAGCCAAACTTTAAATGAGATGAAAAATCAATGAAAATATTAATAACCGGAGCTTCAGGTACAGTTGGTCAATACGTTGTAAAAGAACTTATTAAAAAAGATGAAAATATAATTACAGCAGGGACAGATCCAGAAAAATTATTTAGAATGTTTGGGGATCAGATTGAAGCAGTTAAATTTGATTTTAAAGCCAAATCAACTTTCCTTCCAGCCTTAAAAGATGTCAATAGGGTTTTTCTGATGAGACCGCCACATTTAGGTAAACCAGATGATCTTTATCCTTTCATTGATGCTATGGCAGCTAATGATATCAAATTAGTAGCATTTTTATCATTAATGGGAGTTGAAAAGAATCCATTTCCACCACATCATAAAATAGAAAAATATATAGAGGAATCTGGAATCCCCTTTGCTCATATCAGGCCTGGCTTTTTTATGCAGAACTTATCAGGTATCCATTCAGTAGAAATTAGAGAAAATAATGAGATATTAGTTCCTGCCGGGAAAAGTAAAACCAGTTTTATAGATGCAGCAGATATTGGCCTGGCCATCTCAACAGTACTAATTAATTCTGAAAAATATAAAAATACTACTCATACTATAACAGGTCCAGAAGCCCTGGATTATTATCAAATAGCTGATATTTTAAGTGAAGTTACAGGCAGAAATATTGAATACTCAAAGCCTGGGTTTTTAAAATACAGGAACCATTATATAAAAAAGAGAGGCCTGGATAAAAAATATATTAATATTACAATGGCCCTGTATTTAATGACCCGTTTAGGTACAGCTAAAAAAGTAACAGAAGATTTTATAAAGTTAACTGGCAGAGAACCTCGAAGCTTCAGAGAATTTGCCAGGGATAATCTTGAAGCTTTTACTAAAAGTGATTAGAAAATATTAAGTTACTGAATCTCGCTCCTTTGATATCTCTTCAAACCGTTGATTATTAATAATATCTGCTAAAATCTCAACAGTATTATAAAGGTCTTCAAATGAAATATATAGGGGAGAAGGGGCAAATCTAATTGTATCAGGCTCTCTGAAGTCAACAATTACTCCCTCTTCCTTTAAAGCTTTGCTTATCCGATAAGCCTCGCGCTCAAACTTTACAGCAATATGGCCGCCCCGCCTGCTGTCTTCTTCAGGAGTTACAATAGTATAGTTAACAGTCTCGGTATTCAATTTATCAGCCATAAGATAGGCCAGATAGGAAGTTCGCTTCAGTGATTCTTCCCGGATTTTCTTAATACCAATCTCATTAATCATATCCAGTGAACTGAAGAGAGGCGCAGAACTGAGTATTGGCAGGGTACTTATCTGCATGGACCCGGCATCTTCAGCAGGAGTAAATTCATGGTTCATCTCAAACTGGGTCTCCTTATCATGTCCCCACCAGCCAGCCAGGCCAGGTTCTCTGTTAAAATGTTTCTTATTAACATAAAGGCCACCAACAGCTCCAGGTCCAGCATTAAGATATTTATAATTACACCATAAAGCAAAATCAACTCCGGCTCCACTTAAATCATGGGGCAGAATACCAACAGAATGAGCCAGATCAAAGCCAATAATAATTCCATGTTTATGAGCCGCCTCTGTTAGTCTTTCAAGATCAAGCAGCTGTCCACTCTGATATAGCACCGTAGGGAGCAGAGCAATTGCTATTTCATCATTAAAAGCTGCAATAATATCGTCTTCATTAAGGGTTCTGCCATCCTGACTTTCAACAATAACCAGTTCAGATTCATTGCCATGCTGGACCAGCTGACTCTTGACAGCATAAATATCACTTGGAAAGTTTAATTCATCAACCAGGATCTTCTTTCTTTTGCCTTCAGGCCGGTAAAAACTGGCCAGCAATTGATGAATATTTAATGTAGTCGAACCAGTCACTATTGTTTCCTCAGGCTCAGCTCCAATTAAGGGCGCAGTCATATCCCCTAACTTTTCGCCATACCAGAACCAGGCCGGTTCACCTTTAGTCCAGCCTTCAACGCCATGCTCCCGCCATTCATCCAGGGCTCGCATAATCTCTTTTTCAGCAGATTTAGATAGTAGC
This sequence comes from Bacillota bacterium, assembly GCA_051745425.1. Classification (GTDB taxonomy): domain Bacteria; phylum Bacillota; class Halanaerobiia; order Halanaerobiales; family Halarsenatibacteraceae; genus Halonatronomonas. The sequence continues at coordinate 10,631 of JBNJEB010000022.1, read as the reverse complement.
CCCAGTGAATTTCCAACTAGATAAATCCTATCATCTTTCTGATAAAACTCTTCCTTATACTTTAACATCTCATTGTCTTTATCAAGCTCTTTTGCATAATTAAGATCAGATCTATAATTCATAATTTAGCCTCCTTATTAGTTAAATTAATTATAACCTATTATCAAAATTCTGACAAATAAATATTACTGGCAGTAATGGCTTTTATGATATACAATGAACTTAGTAACCAAGTTAAAGGAGGAGATTATATGAGATTATTAAATAAAAAATCACTAATGATTCTGGCGATTTCATTTATTCTAATCACAACTCTAACCCTTGATCTTAAGGCCAGCAATCCAGATCTGGAAATCCCGGTCTTAATCACCTCTCAGGAAAAGACAGAATTATCATCAGGCAATATAGTTCATCTTATGCTGGTAGATCAATCAGCCAGTGATCAAGATAATATAATTGTTGCCAGTCAAGAATGGCAATCCCTAGAACAATTTCCCCTGGAAACCAGCCTGGAACTGGATAGTCCCCAGGTAGAAATTAATCAAGACTATCTGCTGGTAGCTGTCATTAAATCAGAAAATGAGATGCAAGTCTTTACAGGTAGTATGCGAGTACCAGGCTATCATTTAATAATTGAAAGTCAGATTGACTTATCACTTAATCGATCGGATGATAATTTTCATGTCTTTCAAGCTGGAGATGATTATCTGGCCATGAATTTTCTAGAAGAAATGGCCCAGTTTATCTATAACGGCCAGAGTCAGATTTTACCCCAGCTAAAAGCAGCCTCAGGTGCCAGGTACGGCAACAATGAAATAAGTGCCTGGAATAAAGGTGATGAATTAATGGTTACCTATGGAGAAGAGGAATTTAAAGCCCATCAGCAGGATTTCAATCAGCTAGATCCGGCCAGCTTTACATTTAGCGGTAGAGGTCAGGAACCAGGCTGGTTGATAGAGCTTAATCAAGATCAGTTGATTTTAGATTTTGATTATGCTATGAATCAGTTAACTATTGATAGAGATTATATACAGGCAGAAAAAGAAGATAATAAAATAGTATATTCACTGATGTCCAGTTTCTTAGATCTAAAGATTAAAATAATAAATGAACGCCATTTTGATATCATGAGCGGAGAGTTATTTCTGTATACAGTTGAACTGGAGTCAGAAAATAATCGCCAGATCGGCGGAGCAATCAGTATCATCGAGAAAAACAATTAATTAATAATATTTCCTGTTAGGTCTTGACAGTCCCTGATAGGAATAATATAATGGTGTCAGTAATAAAACATAGTTATGCACTTAACTTTATAAGTTATATAAGATTATAAGCAAAAGAGGTGTTTAAGATGAAAAAAGTGCATCAAATAATGAAAAGGACAGCTGTCTTTTTATTTGGAATCTTTCTGATCAGTTCAGGGCTGTATTTCTTTTTGAATTCTGGCCTGGGGCTGACCCCATTTACAGTTATGGCCGATGGCCTGGCTAATGCCCTGGGAATATCATTTGGTCAGGCAACCACAGTTATTAATATCAGCATTATTCTGGGTTTATTCTTGCTGACAGATAGCAGATTTGGACCAGGTACAGTCCTTAATGCAGTCTTTTTAGGTATATTTTTAGATATAATTATCTGGACCTTTGGCAGTATTGCAACAGATGTAATATACTTTCAGGTCTTAATGCTAGCAACAGCAATCTTGCTGGTAGGTGCAGGTATAGCTACCTATATCTCAGTCGATATGGGAGAAGGACCAGTTGAGGCTCTGATGATTTATATTAGAAGAAAAACAAATTTTTCTCTGAAATCAGCGAGAATGTCACTGGATTTCAGTTTTAGCCTGATTGGATTTTCAATGGGGGCAACCCTTGGAGTCGGAACAATAATTGCAGTAGCAACAATAGGACCAGTTACTGAAACCATGAAAAGGTTAATAGAGTCTTGAGCAAAATCAGATTTACATTTTTATAGTATTGATTATAATAAGCAGGTCATTTAGTTGGCCTGCTTTTTAAATAATAAATTGTAAAATTTCTACTTAATTGAAAGTAGCAGTTATGTTATAGTATAATAACTAGAGTAGAAACTTAAATTTAGTTATAAAAAAACATAATAATGCCACTATGGTTTAAAGTTTTTCAAAAATATAGTATAATATAAAGTGAGATAAATATGTATTATTCAAAGGAGCTTTGGCAATTAACAGGAGGCTTACTATGAAAGATAAATTAAAGGTTGGTCTGGACGTTGGATCTACAACAGTTAAATTGGTAATCTTAAATGCCTGGACCCAGATAGTTTATAAAAAATATACCAGACATTTTTCCAATGTCAGGAAAGCTGTTAAGAAGTTGCTGACTGAAGCAGCTGAAATCCTTGATGATTCAAGGATAAGTGTTACAATTACCGGGTCTGGTGGTATGGGTATCGCTGAGAAGCTGGATATCCCATTTCTTCAGGAAGTTGTAGCCTGTAGTAATGCTGTCAAGGAGATGATTCCTGAGACAGATGTTTCTATAGAGTTAGGTGGAGAAGATGCCAAGATTACCTATTTTGGCGATGCAGTCGAACAGCGGATGAATGCCGCCTGTGCCGGAGGTACAGGAGCTTTTATAGACCAGATGGCTTCATTAATGGAGACAGATGCTGCTGGGCTTAATCAGCTGGCTAAAAATGGGGAAAATATCTATTCTGTAGCTGCTCGCTGTGGAGTTTTCGCCAAATCAGATGTCCAGTCTCTATTAAATGATGGAGCTGCCAGGGAAGATATCGCCCTTTCAATTTTACAGGCAGTTGTTAATCAAACAATTAGTGGCCTGGCCCAGGGTCGACCAATCAGAGGAAAAGTTGCCTTTTTAGGTGGTCCTCTTTACTTTATGCCTGAATTAAGAAATAGATTTATTGATACATTGAAATTAAGTGAAGATGAAATTTTTGCACCTGATGATGCCCATTATTTCGTGGCTTTAGGAGCAGCATTAGATAGCAAGGAGGAGTCAGAGTTTAGTTTTTCAACATTACTCAAAGAAATTTCTGAGCTTCCTCCAGAAAAGCTAGGTAAAGATAAAGTCCTGGAGCCTTTATTTGAAGATGAGGAAGAATATAATAAATTTAAAGAACGTCATGCCGGCCATGAAGTTATAAAAGGCGATATCAAGACCTATCAGGGTTCAGCTTTTTTAGGCATAGATGCCGGTTCAACAACGACCAAAGTGGTTTTGATTGATGAAGATGGGAAACTGCTATATTCATATTATAGCGGTAATTTAGGTGACCCCTTAAAAACATCAATTGATGCCCTGATGGACCTATATTCAGAAATGAATCCTGAGATTAATATCTCAGGCTCGGCAGTAACCGGTTATGGGGAAGAACTGCTTAAAAATGCCCTCCAGGTCGATATTGGCGAAGTAGAGACTGTTGCCCATTATACCGGGGCAAAATTCTTTTCGCCAGATGTAGATTTTATTCTCGATATCGGTGGACAGGATATGAAAGTCCTGGAAATCAAGGATGGCGTAATCGATTCAGTTATGTTAAATGAAGCCTGTTCATCAGGCTGTGGTTCCTTTATTGAAACCTTTGCCGATTCTCTGGAATATAGGGTTGAGGAGTTTGCCAGGTTAGCAATCAAAGCAGATAATCCTTTAGATCTAGGGACTAGATGTACTGTCTTCATGAACTCAAAGGTCAAAGAGGCCCAGAAAAAAGGGGCAACAATCGAAGATATTTCAGCCGGACTGGCTGTTTCAGTTATTAAAAATACTTTATTTAAAGTTATTGGCTATAATAGTAATGAAGAACTAGGAGATAATATCGTTGTCCAGGGAGGTACCTTCCATAATGATGCTGTCTTAAGGTCCCTGGAAAAGATCACCGGTCAGGAAGTTGTCAGACCTGATATTGCTGGCCTGATGGGAGCCTTTGGGGCAGCTTTAATTGCCAGGGAACGGGCGGCTTCTATAGAAGGTTCTAGCTCTTCAATTTTAGATAAAGAAGAACTGGAAAATTTTGAAGTTGAAACAAAACAGGGTCGCTGCCGCAAATGTGGAAATCAATGTAGATTAACAATCAAAAAGTTTACCGGTGGTAGAACCTTTATCTCAGGAAATCGCTGTGAAAAAGGTGCCGGTATGTCCTATCAGGAGACAGTCCCTAATCTTTTCCGTTATAAGACAGAGCGGTTATTTGGCTATGAATCACTGGATCCGGAAAAGGCAGAGAGAGGCAGAATCGGTATTCCGAGAGTCTTAAATATGTATGAGGACTACCCATTCTGGCATACTTTTTTAACAGAGCTCGGCTATTCAGTCGAACTTTCCGCTGAATCCAATCAGGAAATTTATGAGCTAGGAATCGAGACGATTCCATCAGAATCAGTCTGTTATCCAGCTAAACTGGTCCATGGCCATATTGTAGATCTGATAGAAAATAGAGGTATCGATAAGATCTTCTATCCAAGTATAGTTTACAATAGGGTAGAGGATGAAGATATGGACGATAATTACAACTGTCCAATTGTTACGTCCTATCCAGAATCAATAAAAGCTAATATGGAGATTTTGGAAGATAAAGAAATTAAATTTATCAATCCTTTTCTGCCCTTTGATAATCAGGAAAGATTAATTAAAAGATTGGCAGAAGAGTTAGAAGATGAAGGTTTAAGTCGTAATGAGATTAAACAGGCCATCGAAAAAGCCGAGGCTGAGTTCTGGAATTATAAGTCAGATATCCAGGCAAAGGGCGAAGAGATTCTTAAATATATCGAAGATAATGATATGACAGGGATAGTTCTGGCCGGTCGCCCCTATCATACTGATCCAGAGGTTAATCATGGCATCCCGGAATTAATTGAAAACCTGGGACTGCCAGTGCTTACTGAAGATTCACTCAGTCATCTAAGTCAGGCGGAAAGACCTCTGAGAGTAGTTGATCAATGGGTCTATCATTCCAGGATGTATCGGGCAGCAACCTATGTAGCCAGTAGAGACGACCTGGAATTAGTCCAGCTTAATTCATTTGGCTGTGGCCTTGATGCTGTAACAATGGACCAGGTCGAAGAAATTATAAAGCGCCATGGAGATATTTATACTCTCTTGAGAATCGATGAAATCAGTAATTTAGGTGCAGCCAGAATCAGACTCCGTTCATTACTGGCAGCCCTAGAAGAAAGAGATAAACAGGGCGCTTTTAGAGAAAAATCTGAAATAAATATGGAAGAAGAGATTTATCCAAGGGATATTTTTACTGAGGAAAGAAAAAAACAGGATACAATTCTGGCACCACAGATGTCGCCGATTCATTTTCAGTTCTTAGAGACTGCATTTCGTAATGCAGGTTATAATATGGAGCTTTTACCTGAAGTCGACAAGGAAGCTGAAGATATAGGTCTTCAGACAGTCAATAATGATGCCTGTTATCCTTCAATCATGGTAGTTGGCCAGATTATGAAGGCTTTAAAATCTGGCAAATATGATTTAGATAGCACATCAGTGATTATCTCTCAGACCGGTGGAGGCTGCAGGGCTACAAATTATATAGCGTTCTTAAGGAAAGCTTTTAAAGAAGCCGGCTTTGAGGATGTACCAATAATTTCATTGAATCCTGGAGGTTTTGATGAAAACCCTGGATTTAATATTAACCTTAAATTGCTTGATGATATGACAAAAGCAGTAGTCTATGGCGATCTCTTAATGAAAGTATTATATCGGACCAGGCCATACGAGAAGATTCCAGGCTCAGCAGAACAGCTTTATGAAAAATGGGTTGAAAAGAGTCAGGAGACTCTTAAAAACGGCGGATATCTTCAGTTTAATCGAGATATTAAACAGATCGTCAAAGAATTTGATAAGTTAGAGCTAGAAGAAGGTTTAACCAAGCCGAGAGTAGGTATTGTTGGCGAGATTCTGGTTAAGTTTCATCCTGATGCCAACAATCATCTAGTTGATTTTCTTGAATCAGAGGGAGCAGAAGCAGTTATGCCAGGTCTTTTGGATTTTGTATTGTACTCCATGTATAATGCCCAGGAGAAATATCATAAGCTATCCAGTAGTTTCTGGGATATGCTAGTAAGTAAAATTGGCATTGGAGGGCTTGAATTTATTTACAGACGGGCGATGAGGAATGCTCTTGAGGCAAGCGAAAGATTTGAAGCACCTGAAACAATCTATGAGATAGCCAGAGGTGCAGAAAAGCATATATCTTTAGCCAATCAAACCGGCGAGGGCTGGTTCCTGACAGGAGAGATGGTTGAATTAATTGAAAGTGGTGTGAAAAATGTTCTGATCCTCCAGCCATTTGCCTGTCTCCCTAATCATGTTGTCGGTAAAGGAATGGTCAAAAAGCTTAGAGATGCCTATCAGGGGGTTAATTTAAAACCGATCGACTATGACCCAGGAGCCAGTGAGGTTAATCAGCAGAACCGGATTAAACTACTGCTCTCAACAGCTTTTGATAATCACAATAAAAACAAAAAAGATTCAGTATTGGATGCCAGAGAAGATCTAGCTTCAACAGTATCTGATTCCAGTTAACTAATATAATTTACTCAAAGCAATATATAGTCTGGCCAGAAAAGTTATTTGGCCAGACTTTCTTATTATCTTATAATTAAAAGAAATATCTCTAAACTTCACTGGAAATGCTGGTTAAGAGAGGAGATGATTTTATGGCCCGGCAATATACTAAAAATTTGATTCGTGAAGTATTTGTTGAAATGCTTAATGAGCAACCCCTTGATAAGATTACTGTAACAGATATTGCTGAGAAATGTGATATCAATAGAAATACCTTCTATTATCATTATGCAGATATCTATGAAATCTTGTCAGAGATATTTAATAGAGAGCTCCAGAGAGTAATTGAAGAATATAATGAGACACTTTCCTGGGAAGAGAGTTTTCTTGTAGCTGTCAGGTTTGCTCTGGAAAATAGAAAGGCTATTTATCATGTATATCATTCTATGAGAAGAGAGGAATTAGAAGATTACATTTATCAGGTATCAGGAAATATAATGATTCGTTATGTCGAAGGAGTTAGCGAGAGCAATTCAGCTTCTTCTGGAGATAAAAAACTTATCGCCACCTTTTATCAGTCGGCTCTAACTGAAATGGTATTGCGCTGGATCGATGAGGGGATGGAAGAAAACCCTGAAATTATTATTAGAAGAATCGGCCAGCTTTTTAATGGGAATATTGCTCTTTCTCTTCAGCGGAGTAAAGAATTAGATAATATCTGGGAAAAAGATGATCGAGACTTCTTTTTTAAATAAATAGTCTAATAAAATCAGATAAATAATTAGACAGATTAACTGCGGTGTTTGAAATTCAAACACCGCAGTTTTTTTATCTATTGTAAAAGATCTGAAGAAATCATAACATAAATTTAAGAAATCTTAATTGTTATAAAACATGAAAGGAAGTGTTATGATGGAACTTAAGACTCATGATGAAAGACTTAAACTAACAAATGGAAATTATCATTCTTTAGTAAAAGCAAGAAAACCAGAAGGAATTGATGATAAAAGAGCATATTTAGTTGGTACTGGAATTGCTTCTTTAGCAGCAGCCTGCTTTTTAATTCGTGATGCCCAGATGGATGGTAGTAAAATTACATTTCTTGAAAAGCTTGACGTGCCAGGTGGTTCTCTTGATGGCCAGGTTCTGCAAAACAAGGGTTATGTAGCCCGTGGTGGACGTGAAATGGAAAATCATTTTGAAGTCTTATGGGATTTGTTTAGTTCAATCCCATCTCTAGAAAACCCTGAGCAGTCTGTTTTAGAGCAACTTTTCTATCAAAACTATGATGATCCAAATTACAGTAATTGTCGTATTACTCACAATCAAGGAGAACGCTATGATAATGGTAAATTTAACCTGAGTCAGGAGCTAGTAAAAGAATTAATTCAATTTGTAAATATTCCAGATAAAGATCTTCAAAATAAAGCAATTGAAGATATTTTATCTGATGAACTATTAAATAGTGATTACTGGACTTACTGGAGAACAATGTTTGCCTTTGAGAACTGGCATAGTGCTTTAGAAATGAAATTATATATGAATCGTTTCATTCATCATATTGGTGGTTTGCCAGATATGTCAACCCTATTGTTTTCAGAACATGATCAATATACTTCTTTTGTAAAACCGATGGTAAAATATTTAGAAAACCACGGAGCTAATTTTAAATATGGCATTACTGTTGAAAATGTTGAATTTAAAATTTCTGATGACAAAAAGGTTGCTCAAAAAATAGTTGCAAAAGATAAAAAAGGTAATGATATGTCTGTTGATCTAGCAGAAGATGACCTGGTATTTATAACTAATGGGTCTATAACTGAAGGTTCTGGTTATGGTGATGACGATACACCTGCTCCATTTAATAAAGAACCAGAGGGTTGCTGGAATTTATGGAAGAATATAGCTGAGCAGTCTGATGATTTTGGTAATCCAGATAAGTTTTGCTCTAATCCAGAAAAATCTAATTGGGAATCCTGTACAGTAACCTGTCATGATAGGAGTGTTCCTGAGTATATCGAAAAAATCACAAAACGATCGCCATACAATGGAGGTACTGTAACCGGGGGGATAGTTACAGCCCGTGATTCTTCCTGGCTTCTGAGTTGGACTGTAAATCGTCAGCCCCAGTATTATGGTCAGCCTGAAGATGATGTTGTTGTCTGGCTATATGCATTATTTTCTGATGTTCCTGGTGATTATATCGAGAAACCGATGAGAGATTGTACAGGTAAGGAAATTACAAAAGAGTGGTTATATCATTTAGGAGTTCCAACAGAAAAAATTGATAAATTGGCCCAAACATGTTCTGCAATTCCTGTTATGATGCCCTTTATAACAGCTCAGTTTATGCCCCGGGAATTTGGAGACCGCCCTTATGTTATCCCGGATAATGCTGTTAATTTTGCCTTTTTAGGACAATTTGCTGAAACATTAGACGATCCAGCCCGGGATACTGTCTTTACTATAGAATATTCAGGGCGGACAGCGATGGAAGCTGTCTATGTATTAACTGGAGTTGAAAGAGGGGTCCCTGAGGTATTTCCAACAAGATATGATATCCGCTATTTATTAAATGCAGTTAATGCATTATTAGATGGGGAGAAGCCAGAGATTAATTTATCACCTCAGGCTAAACAGAAAGTATCAAAACAAATAGCTGGAACAGAGATTGAAAAGTTGTTAAAGGAATATGAGATAATTTAGTCTGCTTTTAAATAAAATAGGTAGCCTTAACCCCTGACTTTTAAAGTCAGGGGTTTTTATCTAAATCTGTCTCTGACTTTACAGAATTAATAAGGATATGGTGATATTATTTAAATAATATGTTTAAATTAGGGAGGCTTAACATGGATAAAGGAATTAAAAAATCTTATATGATATTTATCTGGCATGGATTCTTTTTAACTTTAACAATGTCAATGATAGATTTTAATACAGTTTTCCCTTCCCTGATATCTACTCTAGTTGATTCTAAAATAATTTTTGGGCTTTTATATTCAATAATGTTAGGTGTTCCCAAAATTTTTAATATTGTTTTTAGCCATTTTATGAACTCTTTTGATTATAGAAAAAAATTCTTGCTGATAGGTATTTATCTGAGAGCACTCTCATTTTTAGGAATGGCAGCTTTTACTTACTTTTTCGGGGAGAGTAATCCTGAACTGGTAGTTGTAAGTTTCTTTTTCTGGGTATTTGTTTTTTCTATTAGCGGTGGTTTTGCCGGAATGTCTTATAGTGATATTATCGGTAAAACTGTTAATAGAGAGAATAGAGGTAAATTATATGCAAGTAAGCAATTTGCCTCCAGTCTGGCCGCCCTTTTTGGAGGATTACTGGTCCAGAACATTTTTTCTGGTGATAGTTTCTCTTTTCCTTTTAACTATTCTTTAACTTTATCAGTTGGATTTATAGGTCTGGTTATTGCTGCAATAGCCTTCTGGTTTATTAAAGAACCACCCTCAATCAATAATGAAGAAGATATGTTATCTTTAAAAGAATATATAAAAAATGTCCCTAATATTTTAAAGGCAGATAAAAACTTCATCCAGTATATAATAGTTGAAAATATGGCCAGTTTCAGTCTGATGTTACTTCCTTTTTATATAGTTTACGCCCGGGAAACTTTCGGTATTGGCAGTAATTATATTGGAAAGTATCTTTTATATCAGATATCTGGTACAATTATTTCCAATCTGCTCTGGGGTTATATCTCTGATAAGTTTGATTCAAAGATTGTTGTTAGAGTATGTGTTTTAGGTGGGGCAGTCCTTCCCCTTATTGCCTTAGGTTTAACTCCAGCTGGACCAGAGGTATTTGCAATTATCTTCTTTTTGATTGGGTTTTTAATAAGTGGCCGCAAAGTTGGTTTTGAACCCTATCTGCTGAATATAGCTCCTGACGATAGAAGAACAGTTTATCTTGGAATCCGGGGGACATTAAATTTCTTTGTCGTCCTATTACCATTTTTCGGGGGAGTATTTATTAATTATTTAGGTTATATATTTACATTTATTCTCGTTTCAATTATAATGTTTACAGCTTTTTATTTAATGAGGAAAAAACCAGAATTTGATCTTAATAGTTAGCTCTTATCCGCTAAACTAAGAACTA
>JBNJEB010000021.1:0-19117 GCA_051745425.1 Bacillota bacterium | reverse complement strand
TCTTTGAAGATGGAATAGATAATCAGGAAAAGCTTATTAATATTACTGAAGATGAATTAGAAATGTTGATCAGGATTATCAGTGGTGAAGCAAGGGGAGAACCTCTGGAGGGCCAGATTGCAGTAGGGGCAGTTGTTATAAATAGAGTTTTAAGTGATGACTTTCCAGATAGTATAGAAGAAGTGATTTTTCAGGAAGGTCAATTTATTGCAATTGACGATGGTTATTATGAGATGCAACCTACTGAGAAATCCTCTAAGGCAGCTTTAAAAGCTTTGGAGGGAGAAGACCCCAGTAATGGAGCTTATTATTTTTATAATCCATTAAAAGCAAGAACTTTATTCTGGTTAAGTAGCAGAGAGAAAACTGCTGAAATCGGAAATCATGTTTTTGCTAAATAATTATAGTAAGAACCCCATCTCAAACTGAGATGGGGTTTTTGTAACTTAGGTTATTTATATAGTTACTATCTTGTGGATTTGAGATATATTACTATTTAAATTGATTGGCCATTCTTCAGTTCTGTTAACTGGCATTTTTGTAAATCTGGAGAGTTCATTTGTTTCTAATATATCACTTTTGCCTTCATTATCCTGAACGTAAATTCGGCTATTTTCCTGACAGATAATTGCAGATATAATATTATATTTTTTATGCATGATTTGATTGCCTTTACCATATCGCTTCTGGCTTTTTATGGATTCTAAACCTGCTCTGGCTATACGTTTATCTTCGCCAAACATTAATAGCTCAGATTCATTTTTTATAATATCAGCAAAAATTATATTTTCTTTTTGTGCAAATTTTACTGCATTATAACCTTTAGTATTTCTGCCAGTGCTTGAAATTTCACTACCGTTAAATCTAATAAACTTTCCAGTATTTATTCCAATTAAAATATCTTCACTTAAATCTCCAGGAAAAACCTCTTTAACTGTATCATCAGTTTCTAATTTAATTGCTTTAATTTTAGAGACATTGCTAATATATTCTTTTCCTTTAGTTGCTTTAATCTTACCCTCTGAAGTTAGTATAATGATATTATTTTCTTTAATTTTATTATTTAAAGGTAATATTTTAACCAGATTTTCATTTGGAGGTAAGCTAAAGTAATTTTCTAAAGGGTCACCAGTGGATAAACCATGATGTTCAGGAATATCATGAACAGGAAGTCTATAAACCTGGCCTTCCTTTGTGAAAAACAATAGATCATCAAAGCTTTTTAAGTTGAAAATATCAATAATATAATCATCCTTTGCAGTTCTAATATTCTCCCTGCTTAAAGATTTTTTAATTAAGTTTTTAGCAGATAATGAAATAATATATTCTTTTTCTTTTATTAAATCTTCTTTTTCAATTGTAGCTTTATTTTCATCTTTAATTATTTGTGTTCTTCTTTTATCATTATGTTTGGATTTAATTTCTTTTAGTTCATTGATAATGACATTATCTAATTTCTGGGTATTGTTTAATATTTCCTTATAGTTTTGAATCTGATTTTTTATCTGCTCATGTTCATTTTTGAGTTCCTGTTGTTGAATTCTAACCAGTCTCTGTAGTTGCATTTCCATAATTGCATTGGCCTGTTTTTCTGAAATTTCTAATTCACTTGCCAATCTTTCTATAGCTTCAGATTTTGATTTTGAGCCTCTAATTATATAGATTACTTTATCTAAGAAATCTAAAGCAATTATTAGACCTTCCATAATTGCTAATTTTTCATTATCTTTTTCTAATAAATTTTGAATCCTTGTTTTAACTGTTTTTCGTCTGAATTTAATGAAATGAACTAAAATATCTTTTAAGTTCATAATTATTGGTTTATTTTCTAAAAGGGCAAGCATATTAACCCGGATATTAGTCATTAATGAAGTATACTTATATAATCTATTTTTAATAATACTATAGTCTGAACCGGTTTTAATATTCAAGACAATTCTAATTCCATGCTGGTCAGATTCATCTCTAATATCAGTTATATTTTTTAAATTTTCTTTTTCAATCTGATCTGTTATTTCACTGATTAATTTAGTTTTATTAATCTGATAGGGAATTTCAGCAATAATTAATTTGTTTGATTCTTTAATGATTTTACCTCTAACCTTTAGACTGCTATTGCCATTTTTATATGCTTCTTTAATATTATTTTCGCCGATGATCTGACCGCCGGTTGGGAAATCCGGGCCAGGTATGTACTCCATTAAATCCTGAATATTTAAATCTCTATTATTAATTAAAGCGATTGTTGCATCGATAATTTCTCCCAGGTTATGGGGAGGTATGTCAGTACTCATTCCAACTGCAATCCCACTGGAGCCATTTACCAGAAGCTGAGGGAAGGCAGCAGGCAAGACCTTAGGCTCTTTTAAGGTATTATCAAAGTTATCTTTATAATCTACTGTATCGAATTTCAAGTCTTTTAATAATTCTATGCTCAATGAACTAAGTCTTGCCTCTGTATAACGCATGGCTGCAGCACTGTCCCCATCAATAGAGCCGTAATTGCCATGGCCATCTATTAGTGGATATCTCTGGTTGAAATCCTGGGCCATTCGTACCATAGCATTATATAAAGCATTATCGCCATGGGGGTGGAATTTACCCAGAACTTCACCGATAATTCTGGCAGATTTTTTATGGGGTTTATCTGAGACAAGGCCTAATTCGTAGGCACCGTATAATAAGCGTCTGTGGACCGGTTTTAGGCCGTCTCTTACGTCAGGCAGGGCTCTGCCTACTATGACACTTAAAGAGTAATTTAAGTATGATTCTTTCATTTTCTCTTCTATGGAAATTGGAATTATTTCATCTGTCATTTTATAAACTCCTTTGTATTCTATACTTTTTATCTACAAGATTTATTATATACTAAATTATAGCCTTTTTGCAAGATTGGTCAAACTCATGTATTTTTGTTATAATATAGTTTGTAATGATTTAAGAAAGGAACGGTGGATATATGTCAGGACAATCGCCAAATTATACTGCAAAAAATATAGAAGTATTAGAAGGTCTGGATGCAGTTCGTAAAAGACCAGGAATGTATATTGGAAGTACAGGAACGAAGGGCTTGCATCATTTAGTCTGGGAAGTTGTTGATAATAGTATCGATGAATTCCTGGCTGGCTATGGAGATGTAATTAATGTCTTTATAAATAAAGATGGGAGTATAACAGTTGAAGATGAAGGGAGAGGTATTCCTGTTGATAAGCATCATTCCAATGGGCTGCCGGCTTTAGAGATTATTATGACAACTCTCCATGCAGGTGGTAAGTTTAATAATCAGAGTTATTCATTCTCTGGTGGTCTCCATGGGGTTGGGGTATCTGTGGTGAATGCGCTTTCTGAATGGCTTGAAATTAAAACCTGCTGGCAGGGTAATGAATATATTCAGAGATATAAACAGGGGAAGAAGGCTTCTCCAATTAATAAAGTTGGTAGCTGTGATAAAACTGGTACCGAAATCACCTTTATGCCTGATTCAAGTATTTTTACAACTCTGAGTTATAATTTTGATACTTTAGCAAGCCGCTTGCAGGAATCTGCTTTTTTAAATAAAGGTCTTACACTGTCATTAAAGGATAAGCGTAATAATGATAATAAGAAAGTGGTTTATTCCTATGAAGGTGGAATTGAAGAATTTATTGAACATTTAAATCAGCACCATACTTGTTTGCATGAAAAGATAGTTTATTTTGAGCATCAGAATAAAAATTATCAGGTTGAAATTGCCTTTCAGTATAACGAAAATTTTAATGAAAGAATTTATAGTTACGCCAATAATATTAAAACAGATGAAGGCGGTTATCATGTAACAGGTTTTAAAACTGCCCTGACCAGAGCAATTAATGTTTTTGCAGAAAAAAATAATATTTTAAATAAGACTGACCCATCTTTAACCGGGAGCGATTTAAGAGAAGGTCTTACTGCTATTGTAAGTGTAAGACTGCCTGAACCTCAGTTTGAAGGGCAGACCAAAAATAAATTAGGCAATAGTGGGATTAAAAGTAAAATTGATTCAGTCTATTATGATTACTTAACAAGATTTTTAAATCATAATGATGAGATTGGCAAGGCAATTGTGAACAAAGCATTAGCAGCAATTAGAGCAAGGCAGGCCTCAAAGAAAGCCAGAGAGTTAAGCCGGAAGAAAAATTCCATGGTCAGAAAGAATCTGCCAGTCAAACTTGCTGACTGCTCAAGTAGAAAGCCTGAAAAAACTGAAATATTTTTAGTTGAGGGTGATTCTGCCGGGGGTTCGGCAAAACAGGGAAGAAATCGAGATTTCCAGGCTATCCTGCCTTTAAAAGGTAAAATACTAAATGTTGAGAGGGCAAGAATTGATAAAGTTTTAAATAATGATGAAATTATTTCAATAATCTCAGCCCTGGGTACAGGCATCGGTGAAGATTTTAATTTAGATAAACTCAGATACCATAAAATCATTATTATGACTGATGCAGATGTTGATGGTGCCCATATTGGAACTTTAATCTTGACCTTGTTTTATAGGTATATGGAAGAAATCATAAAAAAAGGTCATATATATTTAGCCAAACCTCCCCTATACAGGGTGAAAATTGGCAAAAAAGAAAAATATCTTTACAGTGAAAAAGAATTAGATGACTTTAAAAAGTCTTATAATAACAAAAACTTTTCTTTGCAGCAGTATAAGGGTCTAGGTGAGATGAATCCAGATCAGTTATGGAGGACAACAATGGATCCAGCTAACCGGAAATTAATGAAAATTGAAATTGAGGATACTTTAAAGGCAGATGATAT
Source organism: Bacillota bacterium (assembly GCA_051745425.1). GTDB lineage: Bacteria > Bacillota > Halanaerobiia > Halanaerobiales > Halarsenatibacteraceae > Halonatronomonas. The sequence continues at coordinate 14,335 of JBNJEB010000021.1, read as the reverse complement.
CTTTACCCGTTTAATGGGCAAAGACACATCTTTAAGAAAAGAATTTATCTTTAATAATGCTGAAGAGGTTGGAGAATTAGATATTTAACTGGATCTTGTTAGTCAAATTATTTCATGGTATAATTTTTTTATTAGTAATAATATAAATGAGGTGGGAATATGTCAAGTAATGAAAAGAGAATTCTGACAGGAGATAGACCAACAGGGAAATTACATTTAGGTCATTATGTTGGTAGTTTGCAAAATAGAATTGATTTACAGGATGAATATGATACTTTTATTATTATAGCTGATGTCCAGGCTTTAACTACCAATTTTGATAACCCTTCTAAAATCAGAAAAGATGTCAAACAGGTAGCTCTAGATTATCTGGCAGCAGGGATTGACCCTGATAAGGCTACTATTTTTATTCAATCTTTAGTTCCTCAGATTGCGGAACTTACTGTTTTTTATTCAATGCTAGTTACAATGAATCAACTGGAAAGAAACCCAACTATAAAGGCTGAAGCAGATCAATATAATTATAAGGATATGACCTATGGATTTATCGGATATCCAGTCAGTCAGGCTGCCGATATAACTTTTTGCCGGGCAAATTTAGTACCAGTTGGCGAAGATCAATTGCCCCATATTGAACAGACCAGAAAGATTGTCAGGAAGTTTAATAATTTATATGGTGAAGTATTTCCAGTTCCTGAACCTAAAATTAGTGATTTTCCTCGTCTGCTGGGGCTGGATGGCAAGGCCAAGATGAGCAAGAGTTTAAATAATGCAATCTTTCTTGCTGATACAGAAGAAGAAGTTAAATCAAAGGTGATGACAGCTGTTACTGATCCAGGAAGAATTAGAGCCACAGATCCAGGCAATCCCGATATCTGTACAGTCTTTCATTATCATGATGCATTTAATACAGATGAAGTTGAAGAAATTGAAAGTAATTGCAGGCAGGGAACAATTGGTTGTGTTGATTGTAAAAATAAATTAGCTGATAAGATTAATAGATTTTTAGATCCGATGAGAGAAAGAAGAAAGAAGTATTTAAACAGACCAGAATTAATCAGGGATATCTTAATTAGTGGTACAGAACAGGCTAAATCAGAAGGTGAAGAGACAATCAGGAAGGTCAGAGAGGTTATGAAAATTGATTATTTTAATGGGAAGAATATTTAATGTCTGCTAGAAATATTTTATTAGTTTTTGGTGGTAGATCAGCTGAGCATGATGTCTCTATTATGTCTGCAAGGTCTGTTTATCAAGAGTTGTTACATACAGAATTTGATCTTACTCCAATCTTAATTAATCAGGATGGTTACTGGATAGATTTGGAGACTTCTAAAAGGGTAATTGAGGGAGATTTAGATTACTCAAAAAAGATTACTTCTAAATATCAAACTATTTTTGCCAGTTTAGTTAATAACTTTCCTGATAATATAGATTTAGTCTTTCCTCTGATGCATGGACCCTTTGGAGAGGATGGTAAAATCCAGGGGTTTTTTGAGGTCCTGGATATTCCCTATGTTGGGGCTGGAACTTCAGCTTCAGCAGTTTCTATGGATAAGATATACTCAAAAAATATTATTGATAAATATAATCTACCCCAGACTGAATATCTGATTATTTCTAAAAGAGAATGGCTAAATTCAGAAGCTAAACAGATTTTAACTATAAAAAGAGAGATAAGTCAAAAAATTTCTTATCCATTATTTGTTAAACCAGCAAATTTAGGTTCCAGTATAGGCATTACTAGAGTTACTGAGGAAGAAGAAATTGAATTAGCCATTGAGACTGCTTTAAATTACGATAAAAGAATTTTAATAGAGGCAGAGGTTGAGGGCAGGGAACTTGAATGCTCTCTTCTTGAGACTTTTAATGGATGTATTTCTTCTAAACCTGGAGAGATTATTCCAGCAAATGAATTTTATGATTATGAAGCCAAGTATTATTCTAATGATACTATTTTAAAAACACCAGCAGATTTAAATAAGAGACTGGAGAAGAGGATTCGTCATTTAGCTGAAAAAACTTTTCAACTTATAAATTGTAGTGGGCTAGCAAGAATTGATTTCTTTTTAGATAAGCAAAATAATATACTCATAAATGAAATAAATACCATGCCAGGTTTTACTTCTAAAAGTATGTATGCCAGGATGTGGGAAGCAAGTGGAATAGGTTATTTAGATTTATTAAAAAAACTTATTAATATATCCTGATTTTTTAATAAGTATAATCCCTGGAAATTAAATAAAATATAATTTTATTTAATTTTCATTCACAGTTTAAAGTTATAGGCTAAAAGCAATTAATTGAAGATAGATAAAAAGGAGTAAATCAGGTCAGGTATGGATTAGTATCAGTACTGGGTTAGTACTGGGTTGGTACTGGGTTGGTACTGGGGTGGTATTGAAGTGGGAGTGAGTGGGATAAGGACTAAGATAGTTTTCAGGTTATTAGTATTAATAGAATTTATTTTCTTTAATAATCATAGGTTTTACAGCAATTTGGTCGCTTAAATTTAAGTTTTCCAATAAAAAAATAAGACTTTTTAACTATTCCCCTTGAAAAAGGGGATTTTTTTTGTAAAAAATCACTAAATAAAAAAGGAGTTTTTAGTTCGAAGAAGAATAAGGTAGTATGAGAGTGGTATATTGTGGTTTAAAGTGGTAGATATGGGGGTGAAATAGGTATGTTTATGGGAGAGTTTGTTCATAATATGGATAAAAAGGGCCGGGTAACAATGCCGGCTAAGTTTAGAGAAAGCCTTGATGGTGATTTTGTAATTACCCGTGGACTGGATAATTGCCTATTTCTATACCCGATTGAAGAATGGAAGATTTTAGAAAGCAAGTTGAAAGAACTACCGATAACAAGTAAAAATGCCCGAAGTTTTACCAGGTTTTTCTTTTCAGGAGCTGATCAAACAAATCTCGATAAACAGGGGAGAGTTAGTTTGCCCCAGAATTTAAGAGATTATGCAGATTTAAATAAAGAAATAGTTATAATTGGTCTGGCAAATAGAATAGAACTATGGTCTAAGGAAAAATGGGATGAATTTATGATAGAGGCAGAGGAATCACATGAAGATATCGCTGCCACCATGGAAGATTTAGGCATATAAATATTATATAAGGTGGAAATATTATGTCAGAACATAATCCAGTTTTATTAGAGAAAACAATTAAATATTTAAATATAAAGCCTGATGGTATTTATTTCGACGGAACTTTAGGTCGAGGGGGGCATTCAAAGGCTATTATTGATAATTTAGGTACAGGAAATGGCTTATTAATTGGCACAGATAAAGATTTAAAGGCTATTGAATATTGCAGAGAATATTTACCTGAAGCTAAGGCTAAAATTTATCATGAAAGTTATACGGCGATTCCAGAGATATTAACCAGTTTAGGATTTTCAGGTTTAGATGGGATTATTTTAGATTTAGGAGTCTCTTCACCTCAATTAGATAAAGCTGAAAGAGGCTTTAGTTATAATAAAAGTGCACCTTTGGATATGAGAATGGATAAAACTCAATCTTTAACTGCCAAAAAAATTATTAACAATTATTCAGTTGATAAACTAAATGAAATAATTTACAAATACGGCGAAGAAAGATGGGCAACTAGAATTGCTAAATTTATTGTTAGAGAGAGGCAGAAAAATCAGATTAATACAACTCAAGATTTAGTTGATATTATTAAAATGGCAATCCCGGCTTCTGCAAGAAACTCAGGAGGTCATCCTGCAAGAAGAACATTTCAAGCTATTAGAATTGAGACTAATCAGGAATTAAAAGAATTAGAGAAGATTTTAGAACTAATACCTTCTATATTAAATTCTAAAGGCAGGGCTTGTATTATATCATTTCATTCGTTAGAGGATAGACTGGTTAAACATAGTTTCAGAGATGGGGCTAAAGAATGTATCTGCCCGCCTGAGATTCCAGTTTGCAGGTGTGATAAAGAAAAGACTTTAAAGGTTATTACGAAAAGTCCGGTAACAGCAGATGAAAAAGAAATAGAGGAAAATAGAAGAGCACGCTCTGCTAAGTTAAGGGTTGCTGAACGAATTTAATTTTAAAATCAGGAGGGGGTCTGGTTTAATGTCAAAAATTATTGGTGGTACAGAGTCCAGTTATACAAGGAAAAAAGATTATTCCAGTAGTAAACAAAAGAAAAAGGCAGGTATTGCAATCCTGGTGTTGTTTATAATATTAATTTTACCAATAAGCTTAATTATTAGCCAGTCATTAAGATTAGTACATTTAAATTATCAATTAGAAGTTTTAGAAAATAATTTATCAGAATTACAGGCCGAGAATAGAGAATTAATTTTAGATTTATCGAGTAAAACCTCGTTAAAAAGAATTGAAAAGGTTGCCCGGCAGGATCTAGGTATGGTTGAAGCTGAAAATGTAACAAGACTTGTATTAAAAGAAGATATGCCATCTGAAAATGAAATTCTTTATGCCAGTAACAGTGATTCTAATTGGGTATCATCATTTTTGCATGGAATACAAAATGTTAGAGCTGCTACTTTAGAATAGGTGGTATTAATATGGCAGATAAATATCATGTAGTTATTAAAGAAAAAATAAAAGTAATTTTCATACTTTTGTTGATCGCATTATTTATATTGGTTGCCAGGCTGGTTTGGATTCAGTTATTACAGAGTGATTATTATAAAAATATGGCAATGAATCAAAGGGTAAAAAATTTGAGTATAGAAACTAATAGAGGTAATATTTATGATCTGAATGGAAAGGAATTAGCAGTTAATACTAAAAGTAAAACTGTTATTGCTTTCCCGGATCAAATTGAAGACCCCGCTCACATAGCGTCGCTATTAGCGGGGATTTTGTCTATTGATGAAGCTAAAATTAAAAGTCGCCTGGAGAGAGATTCATATTTAGTTTATATAGAAAGAAAAGTTAGCGATGAAATTTATCAAGAGATTGAAGAGATGAATATATCTGGTATTTCATATATTCAGGAAGATGAGCGGCTTTATCCTCAAGATAATCTGGCAGGACAGATTATTGGTTTTACAGGCATTGATAATTTTGGTTTAGAGGGGATAGAACTCTCCTATAATAATGAGCTGGAAGGAATTCCAGGTAGATCTTTAAAAGAATATGATGCAAGTGGAAGGACTATTCCTGATGGCATTATGGATTATATTCCTCCTCAGGAAGGCAACGATATATTTTTGACAATTGATGAGGTAAGTCAATATTATGCTGAAAAAGAATTAGAAGAAGCAATGGGTAAGCATGATATTTCTGGTGGATCTATTATTGTAATGAATCCAGAAGATGGCAGCATACTTGCCCTGGCCAATAAACCTGATTTTAATCCTAATGATTTTTCAGAATATAATCTGAATACAAGGAGAAATAAGGCTATCCAGAACAGTTTTGAGCCTGGGTCTATATTCAAGATTTTTACTGCAGCACTTGCCCTGGAATATGGGTATTATGATATGAATGATTATTTTAGTGATCCTGGACATATCAATGTGGGAAGAGAAGAGATAAGTAGCTGGCGCCGTGGCGGTCATGGCTGGCAGGATTTTAGTGATATCTTTGCTAACTCCAGTAATCCAGGTTTTGTACAGATGGGTTTAAATATAGACTCTGAAGAATATCTTACTGGTTTAAGGTCATTTAATTTTGGCAGTAAAACTGGAATTAATTTTCCTGGCGAGAGTACAGGTTCATTAGTTCCAGGACAGTATACTGAAATTGAGCAGGCAACCATGAGCTTTGGGCATGGATTAACTGCAACACCGTTACAATTGGCTACAGCTGTGGCTTCCATAGCTAATGGAGGTTATTTATATGAGCCTAGATTGGTTGATAGAGTTTATAATTACGAGAAAGCTGAAGAGAAAAAATTAGAATCTCATAAAATAAGACAGGTTCTCTCAGAAAATACTGCAGAAAAAGTTAAAAACTTAATGATTAATGCTGTGCAGACCGGGACTGGAAGTTCAGCAGGTATAGATGGTTATTTAGTCGGGGGGAAAACCGGGACTTCAAGGCATTACGGAGAAGAGGATATTTATGACACATCATTTGTAGGGTTACTTCCTGGCGATGAGCCTGAATTATTAATTTATGTTGTATTTTATGATTTAAAGGATGAAGATTATTATGCAAGTGAAAATGTGGTCCCGACATTTAATTCTTTGGCCAGTAATTTAGTTAGACATCTTGATATTTCAATATCTAATAGGAGTTATTCTGAAGAGAATACTCCAGAAGAGACTATAACAATTAATGATTATTCTGATAAAGATGTTAATCTTATAGAATCTGAATTGAGAAATAGAAATTTAAATGTTAAACTGATAGGTAAGGGAGAAAAAATTATTGCTCAAACACCTCTGCCTGGAACTAAAATATCTGAATCATCAACAGTGAGATTATATTTAGATAATAATTCTTATAAATCAAAAAAAGCTGCTGTACCTGATTTAGAAGGTTTATCTGCTCATGAAGCCGAGCAGAGGGCATGGAGATTCGGGTTTAAACTTAATGGTATGATATCAGGAACTGTTAAGGACCAGGACCCATCACCAGGTGAGAGAATTGATATTTTTTCTGCTATTGATATAGAATAATTAGTCTGGGATTGGAGGCATTTAATTGCAAGTTAGTAATTTATATAATGAGTTTGATTTTTTTACTGATAAAGTTGGAGAGCTTGATTTTAAAATTGATGATATAGTTCATGATTCTAGAGAGGCTGCTAAGAACAAAATTTTTCTTGCCAGAAAAGGTTTTAATGTAGATGGCCATGATTATATTAATGATGCTTATAATAATGGTTCAAGGGTGTTTATAGTAAAAATAATTCCAGAGGACATTAAAACTGATGCCTTATATTTAAAAGTAAAAGATCCGGCAGAAGTATTAGGTATTATTGCTGCTGAAATCTTTAATCATCCTGAGAAAAAGCTTGATCTGATTGGGGTGACCGGGACTAACGGTAAAACTACAACAACTTATATGATAAAATCATTTTTAGAAACTGCTGGTTTTAAAACAGGATTAATAGGAACAATTGAAATTGATGACGGGAATAATTTATATAAATCTAAAAGAACTACCCCTGAAGCCAGTGATATTATTAGATATCTGATGCATATGCATGAAAATGGTTGTAAAAAGGTTGTGATGGAAGTTTCGTCCCATGCTCTGTCTTTAAATAGGATTCAGGGACTTAGTTTTTCCTCAGCTGTCTTTACAAATATTAGTAGAGATCATTTAGACTTTCATGAAGATTTTAATGATTATTTAAATGCTAAGCTAAAATTGTTAAAATATTTAAAACCAGAGGGAAAAGTTTATTATAATAAGGATGATAAAAGATTAAGGGATAAATTTAAAAATATAACTGATATTAATAAATTTAGCTATTCCCTGATTAAGGAGTCAGATTATAGGGCAAAAAATATTAAGCTAGATCAAAACAAAGTAGAATATGAGTTAAACAATACAAGATTTACCCTTAATATGTCTGGAAAATTTAATGTATATAATGCAATTTCTGCTTCAGCAGTTTTATTAGGATATGAAATTGGGATGGATGTACTGACCAGGGCTGTAAGTAACTTTCAAGGAGTTCCAGGAAGATTTGAATATATTAAAAACGATATTGATATTACAGTTTTAGTTGATTATGCCCATACTCCTGCAGGTATTAAAAATGTTCTGGATTCTATTAATGAATTTAAAAAGAACCAGGTTACTGCTGTTTTTGGCTGTGGTGGAGATAGGGATAAAGTCAAAAGACCTGAGATGGGTATAATTGGTTATGAATTAGCTGACAGGATAATTTTAACCTCAGATAATCCAAGGTCAGAAGATCCAGGTAGAATTATTCAGGATATTGAAGATGGAATAAATAAAGAGTATCCAAATGCAGAATATGAGAAGATACTGGATCGGGCTGAAGCTATAAATAAGGCAGTAATGGATGCAGATAAAAATGATATTATTATAATATTTGGGAAAGGGCATGAAACCTATCAGGAGTTTGCTGATAAGGTTATTGAATTTGATGATAGGATAGTTGCTTCTCAAGCATTAAAACAAAGGAGTGAAGGGAGATAATGCTCTCACTGAAATTAAAAGAAATTGTTGAAGCTGTTGATGGCAAGATAATTCAGGGTAATCCGGATCACATTGTAAATAATATGACAATTGATAGTAGAAGAGCCAAGCCTGGAGACTTATTTTTCGCAATAATCGGGGAGAATAATGATGGCCATAATTTTATTCCTGAAGCTATTGATAATGGGGCGAAAGTAATTATTACTTCAAGGTCTATAAAACCCTATTCCGGAGTTGCTATTATTTTAGTTAGAGATACTACAATTGCATTGCAGGATCTGGCCTCATATATTAGAGATAAAGTTGTTGGTTTAAAAGTAGTAGGGATCACTGGAAGTGCCGGAAAAACAACTACTAAAGATATAATAGCCAGTATTGTTAGCGAAGAAAAGAAGGTTTTAAAAAGCCAGGGTAATTTTAATAATGAATATGGGTTACCTTTATCTCTGCTTGATTTAGAGGGCAATGAAGATGTTGCGATTCTGGAAATGGCGATGAGACATAAAGGTGATATTTCTAGGCTTGCCGAGATTGCAAAACCTGAAATAGGGGTAATAACAAATATTGGGCCTGCACATTTAGAAAATCTTAAGACAATAGAAAATGTTGCCAGAGCCAAAGAAGAATTATTAACTGGCTTAAAGCCAGCTGGAAAAGCAGTTTTAAATTATGATGATGAATATATTAGAGAGATGGTTAATAAATTTAAAGAATTAAACAAGGTAACTATTAGTTTAAAAGATAGTAATGCTGATTATTATGCAGATCAAATTGAATATATAAAAAATGGTGAAGAATCTCGATTTAAAGTTCATGAGGAAGGTAATAGTTATCTTTTAGAGATGGACCGCTCAGGGGAGCATAATATTTATAATGCTTTAGCAGCTATTGCGGTGGCAAGAATATTAAATATTAGTTGGGATTCTATTAAGAATGGCTTAAAGGATATTGAAGTTACAGAATTACGCCAGGAAATCAGGAAAATGGATGGTATTAAAATAATTAATGATTCGTATAACGCTAACCCTCTTTCTATGAAAGCAGGAATAGATTCCCTGATAAATATTGAAGGTGAAAGAAAGATAGCTGTCCTAGGTGCTATGCTAGAATTAGGAAGAATAGAAAATGCAGCCCATAGAGAAATTGGTAAATACCTCTATAAAAATGGCGTTGATGTGTTAATAGGGGTAGGAAGTATGGGTGAAATTATTGCCGAGGGTGCCTCTGAAGCAGGAATGGCAGAGCAGAATATTTATGTTTATAAGTGTAACGAAGATGCCGCTTCATTCATTAATAAAATCATGAAATCAGGAGATGCAATTTTAGTTAAAGGCTCTCGGGCTCTTGAAATGGAAGAAATTGTTGATTTGTTAATGGAGTATGGTGGCTAAGATGAATTATTTTATAAAATTTTTATTTCCCTTTATCTTCACCTTAATTTTAATACCAGTATTTATTAAAAGCTTAAATAGATATAGTTTTGGGCAAAATATTAGAGAAGAAGGACCTAAAAGCCATTACTCAAAAGAGGGGATTCCGACAATGGGTGGAGTAATTATCCTCTTGAGCGTAACTATATCAGTATTATTATTTTTAGACTGGTCTTTAAATATAAAAATTTTATTGATTGCAATATTATCCAATGGCTTATTAGGTTTTATTGATGATATTTTAAATATAAAAAAATCTGTCTCACTGGGTTTAAAAGCTAAAACTAAATTTTTAGTTCAGTTAATCATTGGTCTGATAATTGGAGTTTATTTATTTAACAATGGTCTAACAATGCTGTATATACCTTTTACTGCTACAAATATAAATTTAGGTTTGCTGATAATTCCTTTCTCAATAATTTTAATACCAGCTACCAGTAATTCAGTAAACTTAAGTGATGGTCTTGATGGACTTGCTGGTGGATTATTTATTGTTTCCTGTTTTGCCTTTATACCTATTTTATATTTTTTAGGTTACAATCAAATTATATTAGTAATTATAGTTACTATATCGAGTTGTCTTGGGTTTTTATGGTACAATGTTAATCCTGCTCAAATATTTATGGGGGATACAGGCTCTCTATATTTAGGGAGTTTTTTAGCTGTTATTGCTTTACTAACAGGAACTTCACTTTATTTATTATTCATTGGTGGAGTTTTTGTAATGATAACTTTATCGGTAATTTTACAGGTTAGCTATTATAAAATTACAGATGGAGAGAGAATTTTTAAAATGGCTCCTATCCACCATCATTTTGAGTTATCAGGCTGGCCTGAAGTCAAGATTACTATGAGGTTTATTATTTTACAGATTTTATTTTCAGGTTTAGGTATAGTGGCTGCAATTCCTTTATTTTAGAGAATAGATAAGAAGGTGGAGAATTGTGGATATAAATAATTTGGAGAATCTTAATATAGCAATTATCGGTTCTGGAGGAGTAACAGGGAAAGCTCTTATTGACTTTTTATTAGGAAAAGTCAATAAGATAATACTGTTTGATGATCTAGACTGGGAAGAGTTACCTGATATTTTAAGAATAAAGAAGGACAACTCTGAGATTATAATCCTAGGAGATGAAAAGTCTCAATTAAGTGATGTAGATCTTGTTATTGTAAGCCCAGGAGTTCCTGAAGACAATATTTTAATTCAGGAAGCAATAGGGAATAAAATACCTATAATTAGTGAAATAGAGCTGGCAGCAAAAAAAATTAAATCTAATAAAATTGTTGCTATTACAGGGACTAATGGCAAAACTACTACAACTTCTATTTTAGGTGAAATCTTAAAAAAGGGTTTAAAAGAAGAAGTAATAGTTGCAGGAAACATTGGTACCCCATTAATTAGTATAGTTGAAAGAGCAAATAAAGATGCTGTGATAGTCTTAGAATTAAGTTCTTTTCAATTAAGATTTATTAAAGAGTTTCAGGCTCATATTGCCGCTTTCATTAATTATTCACCTGATCATTTAGACTGGCATATATCTGAAGAAAGTTATTTTAATTCAAAAGCAAATATATTTAAAAATCAAAATTCAGAGGATTATGCTATTTTAAATTTTAATAATAAAGATATTTTAAGCTTACGGAATGAGATAAAATCTAAAGTTTTTTATGTATGTAATAATAGTGATATTAACAGAGGGATATATTACAATGATAAAATAATAGCTTATAAAGATGAGGCTCAGGATAAGATATTGCTTTATAGAGATAAAATTGGCCTTAAAGGAGTTCATAATCTAGAAAATATTGCATTTGCTTCGTTAATATCATATCAATTAGGGGTTTCATCTGATATAATAAAAGATGTTGTATATAATTATCAATCTGCAGACCATAGATTAGAGATGGTTTTAGAAAAAGATAATTTTCAAGTATACAATGATTCAAAAGCTACCAATCCACATGCTACCAGGGCTGCATTAAATGCTTTTGAAAAGCCTTTGATTTTAATAATGGGAGGCCAGGATAGAAACTTAAATTATGATCTATTAATTGAAGAGATAATGGAGAAATGTTTTTATATTATTTTGATTGGAGAAATAGCTGATAAGATTGCCAATAAATTTAAGGCTAAAAAATATCAATCCTTTAGTAAAGCTGAGGACTTAGAGGAAGCTGTTGAGATCACAAAAAATCTTATAGCAGTCAATCAGTTTGCTGAAAAATTAACTATTCTCCTTTCACCTGCTGCACCTAGCTGGGATATGTTTTCAAGTTATAAGATTAGGGGCAAGAAATTTAAAGAACATGTGCAAGATAAGTTGAACTAGGCGGTGTTATTATGGAGGGAAATAAATCAAATATTGATTTTCCCCTTTTTATTATAACTCTTATCTTAATATTAGTAGGACTAATTATGATTTTGAGTGCAAGTGGGGTTAAGGCATATAGCCAGTACGGAGATGCTCATTTCTTTTTTAAGAGACAGTTGATATTTGCTATAACAGGCTTAATTCTTATGTATATTACTTCTTTAGTTGATTATAAAATTTATTATAAAAATTCAAAAAAACTACTTTTTCTTAGCTTCACATTATTGATTTTAGTTTTAATTCCAGGTATTGGCAAAACTGCCGGAGGGGCAACCAGATGGATATCTTTAGGATTCTTTGATTTTCAACCATCTGAAGCAGTTAAATTGGCTTTGATTATTTATATATCAAGTTTTATAAGCAGAAAAAAGACTGATATAGAAAATTTTGAAAAAGGTATTCTTCCAGTTGTTATTGTAATTTCATTGATAACAATTTTGATCATGCAACAGCCTGATATGGGTACAGCTGTAAACATTATTGGTTTTTCATTTATAATATTAATAGTAGGCGGTATGAAGTTAAAACATTTAGCTTTGCTTTCTATACCAGGGTTATTAGCAATGACATATTATATTACTTCTGCTTCCTATAGGTTAAATAGAGTTAAGACTTTTTTAGATCCCTGGGGAGATCCAAAGGGAACTGGCTATCATATAATTCAATCCTTACTTGCTTTAGGATCTGGAGGATTAACCGGGGTTGGTCCAGGTAATAGCAGGCAGAAGTTTTTGTATTTACCTGAGCCTGGTACAGATTTTATTTTTGCTATTTTAGGTGAAGAATTTGGATTAATAGGAGTTTTATTTGTTATAATATTATTTGGTGGTTTTGCTTATCGAGGAATATTAATAGCACTTAACTCTAAAGATCTTTTCGGAACCCTGCTTGCTGTTGGTTTAACATTTATGATAATGATTCAATTTTTAATAAATATTGGAGCTGTAACATCCCTGCTTCCTGTTACGGGAATTACTTTGCCTTTTATAAGTTATGGCGGTACATCTTTAATCATTTCATTATTTTCTGTTGGAGTGTTATTAAATATATCCAGGCAGAGTGCGTAATATAAGTGGAAGGAAGATTATTATGAAGCTGGTTTTATCAGGTGGCGGAACAGGTGGTCATGTATTTCCTGCAATTGCTTTAGCAAAAAAATGGATAGACGCAGATGATGAAGTTATCTATATTGGTGGGGCAAAAAGTATAGAAGAAAAAATAGCAAAAAAAGAGGGGATTAACTTTTATAGTATACCGGTTAAGCCGCTACCAAGAAAATTAAATTTTGATTTATTTACTTCTGTTGTCTCAAATTTTAAGGCAGTTTTGAAGGCAAGAAAAATTTTAAAAGAGGAAAAACCTGATTTAGTTGTTGGTACCGGGGGATATGTTTCTGGAGCAACAATTTTAGCAGCATGGTTATTAAAGATTAAGACACTTATCCATGAACAGAATTCTGTTCCTGGACTAACAAATAAGATTTCTGCAAAATTTGTTGATCAGATTGCGATAAGTTATAAAGAATCAGCAGATTATTTTAAAACTAAAGATGAAAAATTGGTTTTGACAGGTAATCCAGTCAGGAAAAAGATTTTAGAAGTAAATTCAAAAAAAGCAAAAAACCAGCTAGAAATATCTAATGATAAAAAGGTGCTTTTAGTTATGGGTGGAAGTCAAGGAGCAACAAGTATCAATCAGCTAATGCTGGAAATTTATAATGATTTATTAAAGATAGATAACCTGGTTATTATTCATATAACCGGTGAGGATGACTTTCATAAAGTTAAAACCAGACTAGAATCAAATATAAATAACGAATTAATTATTTCACCTTTCATTGATAATATTGAATATCCACTGGCATCTGCTGATTTAATAATTAGCAGAGCAGGAGCAATTTCTATAGCAGAGATAACTTCTCTTGGATTACCATCTATTTTAATACCTTATCCACATGCTATTAATAATCATCAGTATAAAAATGCAAAAGTTTTAGAAAAAGCAGGAGCTGCATTGATTTATAAAGACGATCAATTAAATAGTAAGGAGATTTTAAATGAAGTAAAGGCTTTACTCAGTAATGATGAAAGACTTATGAAAATGAGTAAGCTTAGCAAGTCTATAGGAAAACCTGAAGCCCTGGATAAGATTTATGGTTTATCATATAAAATGGCTAAAAATGATAGCACTTTAGATGAGGAGAAGATATAAATGGATAAATTCAAGAATAAAAATATTCATTTTATTGGTATAGGTGGAATATCGATGAGTGCTATTGCCAGTTTTTTATTAGATTACGGCATAAAGGTTACAGGTTCTGACCTTAAATATAATAATAAAATTGAAAAGCTTAAAGCTAAAGGGGCCTTAATAAATATAGGACATAAAGAAGAGAATGTTAAATCTGCTGATGTAGT
>JBNJEB010000020.1:0-19200 GCA_051745425.1 Bacillota bacterium | reverse complement strand
TTTTAGGATAAATCCCTGCCTGATAAAGAAAAAAACCAGTTAATCTATAAAGATTATATCAGATTACAAATATTTCTTAAAGGATTTTTAGCATAAAGCAATAATTAGGGAAAATTTTAAGGAGCAATTACATTGAAATTTAAGATATTGGCGGCACTGAACTGGCTGATATCTACATTGGGCTTACTTATCCGGGCCATGGCAGTGATAGAAATCTGGCTGGAGCCAGAGAGGAATTTGATCTAATTGTTGGTGGACAGTCAAAGACAGTTATTAAAAATTCTCCATTAATTAATAATGTCTTAATAACCCAGGCCGGCTCAGATCTGGATTATTTAGGAAGAATAGTTATTGAATTGGATAAAAATGGCCAGATAGTTTCCAGAGAGGCTAACCTGATTGAGATTGAAAGGCTTAATAAAAATAAATAAATATTATTAATATTGGCAATAATAAAGCAGCCCTTATCTGGGCTGCTTTTTGTTATAAAATAACAAGGATATTCAGCTTTTATCAAGAATTAATAATAGTAAGCTATTTTTCCGGGTAATGGGCTCTCCTGCCACCAATTAATTTTGGTCTTGTTCTGGCAGCGGTTAGATGAGCAGCACCTAACTGGTCAACAGACATTCTAACAGGAACAGCAACTCTTTTAAGATGCATACCAATAAAGGTGTCACCAATATCAATACCGGCATCGGCAGATATCTCTTCAACTACTACCGGTTTATTCATATTCCTGTAAGCAGTTGCAGCCATGGCACCACCGGCAGATTTATGGGGCATAACAGTAACCTCTTCAAAAGCATATCTGTCCTGACATTCCTGTTCAATTGTCACAGCTCTGTTGATATGCTCGCAACCCTGAAAAGCAGCAAAGAGGCCTGCCTGATCAAGTTTTTCCTTGATTACAGGGTATAGCTTTTCAGCAATTTCAGTACTTGAAGCAGTTCCGATAGCATTGCCCTTGATTTCGCTGGTAGAACAGCCTATAATAACGATATCACCCTTTTTTAAATTAGCTTTACCTAGAAAATCATCTAAAGCTGTTTTTAAATCAGAAGCGATCTTATTAAGATCTTTTTCCATTATAATCACCTCCGGTCTTCTAAATATAGAATACAATATTTAAGCTGATAAATCCAGTTTAGGAGGAAATTAAATGCTACCTATAAGGGATAATGTTCCTAGAAGAAATAAACCGATAATAACCGGTATAATTATAGCAATTAATATTATTATCTATCTCTGGCAGGCTACTATGGATCCATTCCAGTTGAGAGTTTTTTTATATGAATTTGGCATGATACCAAGGCTTTTTATTGAAAGCACATTAATCAGCAGCTATACTATTTTAACCTCCATTTTTCTTCACGGGGGCCTTGGGCATCTAATCGGTAATATGTGGATTTTAGCACTTTTTGGAGATAATGTAGAAGATAGAATGGGCCACTTTTCATTTTTAGGTTTTTATATTATAAGCGGGATTGTAGCCAATTTTATTCACCTGCTCTTTAATTCAGGTTCAACAGCTCCCACTATTGGAGCATCAGGAGCAATTGCCGGGATTATGGCTGCTTATGTTTTTTTATTTCCACTGGCCAGGGTAGTTTCAGTAATTCCAATCTTTTTCTTCCCCTATATAGTTTCCATTCCAGCTTTATTTTTTATTGGAATCTGGTTTTTAACTCAGATCTATTATGGAACTATTGGCCTGGCTTTAGGTAATGCAGGGGGAGTTGCCTGGTGGGCCCATATTGGAGGTTTTATCTTTGGAGCAATTTTTTATAGATTTTTCTTAAGAAAAAAGTTAAGATATTATTAAAAGTATTATAGTTTGAAGGGAGTAGATAGTATGGAGAAGCAGAAAATTAAAAAAGTATTAGTCGCAAACAGAGGAGAGATCGCCATCAGGGTGATCAGAGCATGCAGGGAATTGGGAATTAGGACAGTTGCAATTTATCATGATGCCGATAAGAAATCATTGTTTAAGACCAAGGCAGATGAAGCCTATCAGATAGGGCAGGGTAAGACCCCGCTCAAATCTTATCTGGCCCAGGATGAGATTATCAATCTGGCCTTAAATAAGAATGTTGATGCCATTCATCCAGGTTATGGTTTTCTTTCAGAAAATGCAGATTTTGCAGCCCAGTGTGAGGAAAAAGGTCTAATTTTTATAGGACCAACTTCAACGATGCTGGATCGCTATGGCGATAAGATCAAATGTAAGGACCTGGCCAGAGAGAATAATATCCCGATTATACCAGGCTCTACTGGTTCAGTTAAGGATCAGGCAGAGATAAAAAATATTGTCGATGAGATCGGTTTTCCCCTTATCATTAAGGCAGCAGCTGGCGGGGGAGGTCGGGGAATGCGGCTGGTTAAAAACTATGATCAGTTAGATGAAGCCCTGGCTTCAGCCAGCAAAGAGGCTGACAGGGCCTTTTCCAGTGGCGAGCTCTTTATTGAGAAATACTTAGAAAGCCCCCGGCATATTGAGGTCCAGATAATAACAGATAATACAGGTCGAACAGTTCATTTATTTGAGAGAGACTGTTCAATTCAGCGCCGTTATCAGAAAATAATTGAATACGGCCCGGCCTTTGCCCTGCCTGAAAAGACAAGGCAAAATATCCGGCAGGATGCAGTTAAACTGGTTGAAAATGGCGGCTATCTCAGTGCAGGTACCGTTGAATTTTTAGTAGATAAAAATGGCAACCATTATTTTATTGAAGTAAATCCTAGAATCCAGGTTGAACATACTGTTACCGAAATGATTACAGGTATTGATATAGTCCAGGCCCAGATTCTGATAGCCCAGGGTTATGATCTTTCAGATTCAGAGTTAGGCATCCCATCACAGGATTCAATTAAAACCCATGGATTTGCCGTTCAGGCCAGAGTGACAACCGAAGACCCCAGGAATGATTTTAGACCGGATACAGGCCGGATAAGCCTCTATAGAACCGGTTCTGGTAACGGAATCAGGCTCGATGGTGGCAATGGATATACCGGGGCTGAAATCACCCCTTATTTTGATAGCCTGATAGTTAAAGTTATTGGCTCAGATAGAACCTTTAAAGGTGCCATCAATAAAACAATTCGGTCCCTGGAAGAGATGAAAATTCAGGGTGTAAAGACCAATCGGGACTTCCTGATTAACCTGCTCAATGACCAGGAATTTAGAGAAGGCAGAGCAGATACCGGTTTTCTCGATAAGAAAATAGAATTAATAACAGGTGAGGCAAAGATCGATCAGGAGATAGGCTTCCTTGATTATCTAGGTGATATTATTGTCAATAAAACCAGAGGTGATAAGCCTGAGTTTAATACCAGCCGTCTGCCTGAGTTAAAAGGAGAAATTAAGCCAGGCAGTAGAGATAGATTTAAAGA
The DNA here is from genome assembly GCA_051745425.1 of Bacillota bacterium. GTDB lineage: Bacteria > Bacillota > Halanaerobiia > Halanaerobiales > Halarsenatibacteraceae > Halonatronomonas. The sequence goes on along the minus strand of JBNJEB010000020.1, from coordinate 15,807 downwards.
ACTAGGTAGTAAAGAATTTTGCCAGGAGATTAAAACCAGTGAAAAATTACTGATAACAGACACAACTTTAAGAGATGCCCATCAGTCGCTGCTGGCAACCAGGATGCGGACCTATGATATGTTGCAGATAGCAGATTATCTGGCTGAATATGGCCATGAGCTCTTCTCCCTGGAGATGTGGGGTGGGGCAACTTTTGATGTTTCCTACCGGTTTTTAAAAGAATCGCCCTGGGAGCGGCTGAGAAAACTCAGAGAGAGAATCCCTAATATACTCTTCCAGATGTTAATCAGAGGAGCCAACGCTGTTGGTTATAAGAACTATCCAGATAATTTAATAAAAAAATTCGTCCAGGAAGCAGCTGCTTCAGGCATAGATCTTTTTAGAATTTTTGATGCCCTTAACTGGTGGCCCAACCTTGAATTGACCCTATCAGAGGTTAAAAAAGCTGGAGCCCTGGCTGAAGTTTCAATCTGTTATACTGGAGATATTCTTGATCCAGATCGGTCTAAATATGATCTAGATTATTATATAAGAAAGGCCAGGGAAGTTGAAGAGATGGGGGCAGATATTCTCTGTATTAAAGATATGGCCGGCCTTTTAAAGCCATATGCAGCCAGGACCCTGATTTCAGCTTTAAAGGCAGAGGTTGATTTACCAATCCATCTCCATACCCATGATACATCTGGTAATGGTCTTTCCAGCCTGCTCCAGGCAGCCGAGGCAGGAGTTGATATTGTTGATCTGGCCAGTAATAGCATGGCCAGCATAACTTCTCAACCTGCCCTTAATTCGATGATAGCAGCCCTGGATAATACTGAAAGAGATCCTGATCTTAATTACAAGAAATATCAGGCTATTTCAGATTACTGGCAGTCGATTAGACCAATTTACCATGAGTTCGAATCAGACTTAAAATCAGGGGCAGCAGAAATTTATCGCTATGAGATCCCTGGCGGTCAGTATTCTAACCTTAAGCCTCAGATTGAAAGCCTGGGCTTAAGCCACCGCTTTAAAGAGATTAAAGAAATGTATAGACAGGTTAATTTCATGCTTGGCGATATTATTAAGGTTACCCCAACATCCAAAGCAGTTGGAGACCTGGCTATTTTTATGGTCCAGAACGATCTAACCCCTGATAATATTCTGGAGAAGGCTGAAAATATGAGTTTTCCAGATTCAGTAGTGGCCTACTTTAAAGGTCTTATGGGTCAGCCTGAAGGTGGTTTTCCGCCAGAACTTCAGAAATTAGTTCTTAAAGGCGAAAAGCCCTTAACAGTCAGGCCAGGTTTAAAACTTGAACCAGTAGATTTTGATGAATTAGAAACTGAGCTCAAAGAGAAATTAAACCGAAAACCAGAGACAGAGGAATTGCTCAGCAAGGCTCTTTATCCAAAGGTTTTTGATAGTTATCTTAAATCAAAGCAGCAATATGGCGATCTCAGTAAATTGAGCAGCGATCTTTTCTTCCATGGACTCAGTGAAGGTGAGATAGCTGAAATTGAAGTTGAGCAAGGTCGGACAATTCTGATTAAATATATCTCAATCCGGGAAGGCGAGGGCAGTAAGAGATATCTTACTTTTGAAGTTAATGGCCAGCGGAGAGAGGTAGAAATTAAAGACCAGAGTAATAAAATTGAAGAATCAGTATTAGAAACCAGACATGCAGACCCTGACAAACCAGAAGAGATTGGAGCAGGTATGCCAGGAACATTAACAAAGATAAAAGTTAATGTTGGTGATAAAGTTGATAAGGGTCAACAACTCTTTATCATGGAAGCGATGAAAATGGAGACTGAAATCGTTGCCCCGCTTAACGGTACAGTCAGTTCAATTCTGGTCAGTGAAAATGAAGAGGTAAAGAATCGTCAACTTATAATGATCATTGACCCGGAATAAAATAAATCAGGAGTGCTTTAGATATGGATATGGAAACCAGGGAAAATATGTTATCAGATATGCCAGGCTTAAAAAAATATATGTTGTTGATTTTAGTTATGTTTATAGCAGTATCAGTTTATACAGTCTATCAACCAGATTCTAAAGAAGCAACAATTAAATTATTCCAGACTGACTCAGGGTCATATTACCTGTATTTGCCAGAAGATGTTGATCATGAAGTAGAAACCTCAATCCTGATCCATCCTTTTTTTGGCCAGGCAAAAGAAAAAGCAGAACTTCAAGCTGAGGCTAACACTCAGATAAAAACAATGCAGGCTGTTGCAGATGAAATAACTTCACCACTCCTGGTTCCTGTCTTTTCAATTGATAATTACCAGGAACAGTCTAAAGCAGATGAGCTGGCAGATTTTTTTCATGATGCCAGAAAAGAACTTGAAGATCTCAGCTATCAAATTAGTGATAAAGCCAATCTCTTTGGTTTTGCTGAAAGTGGACATTATGCTTCTTACTGGTTAAATCAGTATCCAGAACTTGTTAATAAAGCAGTAATCGGTTCTCCAGGAGGTTGGCCTGTTGAACCCCAGGAATCAGAATATAATAATGATATATCTGTTTTATTTTTCCAGGGAGCAGAAGATGATTTTAATCTCTTAAATCAGGAACCTTATTTTACAGAGGCAGAACAGGCAGAGCTTCAGGCTTCATTACCAGAAGAACCAGAAGCAAGATTCTATCAGGCTGTTGATACCTATCAGGAGGCAGGTTTTCAGGTCAAAGCTAAATTTTATCCTGAACTTGGTCATCAGATAACAATGGAGGTTAATCAGGATATAGCAGCTTTTATAAATGAATAAAGGTCTTTTACAGTAAGGGGAAATTATATGAAAAGGAAGTTTTTAAATTCAAGCTTAATTTTAATCTTAGTTTTAATATTTGTCGGTTTATTCCAGCCTGGCATTTCTGCTGAAACTGAAATTCTCAGGGCAACTGGTTTAATTCAGCCAGTTGATCAGAAAGAAATCTCAGCAGAGATCACCGGTAAAATAGAAAATATTAATTATCAAGTAGGGGATAATCTTGAAGCTGAACCGCTTTTTACCATTGTTAGCAAAACTGCCAGAAAAGAACTTGAACTATCTGAGGAAAGCCTGGCAGATAGTAAATTAAGGCTTGCCCAGGAAAAAGAAAGACTTAATCAGGCCAGAATTGGCCAGGAATTGGCAGATATTCAGCTCCAGGATGCTGAAGCCCAGTCTTTGAGAATTCCTGAGCTAGAATTAGAGCAGTCCAGATTGGAACTGGAAAGTGAAAGAGTGGAATTTAATCGTCTTGAAAATCTCTATACTAGAGATGCCCTGGAAGAAGCTTCCTTTGATCAGGGCCGCTTTAAGTTTGAATTGGCTGAACTGGCCGTAGATCTGAGTCAGGCCAGGCTTAAAGATACTGAAGCTGATATATCTCAGCTCCAGCAAGAGGCCAGACTTAATTATGAAGAAGCAGAGAAGGCAGTTATTCTGGCAGAACTTTCAGTCCAATCTGCTGAGAAAGCAGTCAGGCAGGCCGAACTGGATTACGAACTGGCAGAACTTAGACTGGCTAGTTATACCATCTCAGGTCCTGAAGGTTATCTGATCACAGCTAAAGAATTTGATGAAGGAGAATATATCTCTGCAGGTCAGACTGTATTTACTGTTATCAAGCCAGAATTTCAGATTTTGATTGAACCAGATGAACGGGAATTATCTCTGCTCAGGCCTGGGCTGCAGGGTTCTGCAGTAGTTGAATCCTATCCAGATCAGCCCTTTGAGATAGTTGTTAATAAAATTAATCCTTTGGTCGACCCGGATAGAGGAACTTTAGAAGTATATCTAAGTATTGAAGAAGAAACTCCAGAATTATTTCCCTATATGGCTGTTTCAATAGAATTTGTTCTGGATGGTGAATAATTATGTGGTTTGAATGGAAAGTAGCAGTCAGATTTCTCTATACCGGGAGACTTCAAACTCTATTGATTCTGGCTGGAATAATAATTGGGGTAGCAGTCCAGGTCTTTCTCGGCTCGCTTATTGGAGGTCTCCAGAAAGATTTAATCAATCAGACCATTGGCAGTTCACCCCATGTTATGATGATGGCAGAAGATGCTCTGCCAAGAGCTATTAGAATTTCTGATAGTGATTTAAGCAGAACAGTCACCTTTACAGTTAGAGATAGAGGTTTATCAAACTGGCAGAACATCGTTAATTCCCTTGAAGATGATCAGGAATTAACTGCCATTTCCCCAACTATTACAGGTTCAGGCTTTGCAATTCGGGGCCAGAAAAATCAGCCGATAGTATTTAGAGGTATTGAACTGGATAGGGCTGATGATATCTACAGTATTAGTCCCAGGCTGATAGAGGGTCAGGCTTTAATTGGTGGAAATAATGTTTTGATCGGTAGAGAATTGGCAGAAGAACTTAATTTAAAATCAGGGGATACAGTTCAGTTGAGAACAGGTGAAGGTATTCAGGATAGATTTCGAGTTAGTGGCATTTTCAACCTTGGAAATCAGGATTTAAATGAAAGTTGGGTTTTTATGTCTTTGTCCAGGTCAGCAACTTTATTAAATCAGGGCAATGATATTTCAACAATTGAGCTCCAGATAGCAGATGTTTTTGCTTCAAATAATATAGCAGAGCGACTCGGAGAATCATGGCCGGCAACAACAGTCGAGAGCTGGCAGCAATCAAATGAAGATCTTCTTACAGCACTTCAGAGTCAGAGCAGTTCAAGTCTGGTGATCCAGTTTTTTGTTATAATAGCTGTTACTCTGGGGATATCAAGTGTCCTTGCAGTATCAGTTGTTCAAAAATCCAGGCAGATCGGTATTTTAAAAGCAATGGGTACTAACCGAAAAAGGGTAGGCCGGATTTTTTTAATTCAGGGTTTTCTTTTAGGTGCTGTCGGTGCAGTATTAGGGATAATAAGTGGTATAGGTCTCAGTCAGCTTTTTGTGAATCTGGTCAGAAATCCAGCAGGAGATCCATTATTTCCAATCGAAGTAGATCCAGTTTTTATTGGGATTTCCTTTCTAATTGCAACATCTGCCGGTATGCTAGCAGCGCTTATACCTGCCAGAAATTCAGCAAAGCTGAATCCGATAGAGGTGATCCAGAATGGCTGATAAAACAGTAATAAGTGGAGAAAAGATTTATAAGACCTATGGAGATGTCGTCAAGACAGAAGTTCTCCATGGTCTTGATTTCAGGGTAAAGGCCGGTGAATTCATCTCAATCATAGGACCATCTGGCTCAGGTAAAAGTACCCTGCTTAATCTTTTAGGCGCCCTTGATCGGCCGACAGAAGGGAGAATAGAGATGGCCGATAAGGTTATAACTGAGTTAAGTGACGATGATCTGGCGGCATTCAGGAATGATAATCTTGGATTTGTCTTTCAGTTTCATCATTTATTGCCAGAATTTACTGCTATTGAAAATGTTTTAATGCCCCACTGGATCAGAAATGGCTCTGCTTCTAAAAAAGAGATGGAAAGAGCAGAATATCTATTGGATACAGTTGGACTTTTTAAATTTAAAGATAATCTTTCAACTCAGCTCTCAGGTGGCCAGAAACAGAGAGTGGCAATAGCCCGTTCTCTGATGAATAATCCACCGATTCTTCTGGCCGATGAACCAACAGGCAATCTTGATACAGAGTCAACTGAACAGGTTTTTGAACTCCTCAGAAAGATCAATGAAGAGTTTGGAACTATCTTTGTAATTGTTACCCATGATCGCCATATTGCAGGCCGTACTGATCGGATTCTTGAATTAATAGATGGCAATATTGTCAGAGATATGCCGGGTGGTTCAGGCAATGAAGTTGATAACTGGGATCTTCTGGCTCCAGATTATTGTCTGCTCTGCCGGGAACAACATGGCGAAGACACCCTGGTAAATCAGGAGCTGGCTAGAGCAAGCCAGGCACTCTTTTCAAATAAACGCTAAATATGATAATCTTTAAGATATCTGTTATAATTTAATCATTCTATAAAATGATTCAGGAGGTGGATTAATGTTTGTAAGATTATTACTTCTATTTACCGTAGTTCCAATGTTGGAGTTATTATTACTTATTCATGTTGGAGGTATAATTGGCCTGTTTCCCACTTTATTTTTAGTAGCAGGTACTGGTATTCTAGGTGTCAGCATAGCCAGGATGCAGGGCTTCCTTGTTGTCAATAGAATTAAAAATAATTTAAATCAGGGCCAGATTCCTACTGACAATATGGTCCAGGGTATTTTAATATTAATCGGGGGAGGTATGCTTTTAACTCCAGGTTTAATAACTGATGTATTAGGATTTGCCTTTATTCTGCCCTTTACCAGACCGGTTATCGCTAAACTGGCTCAAAAATATTTCAAAAGCTATATCGAAAAAAATAAAGATTCGGCATCCTTTCAGTTCCATTACAGTAATTATTCTGGCAATGGCAATCAAGAAAATGAAAGTCAGAGCTATGACGATCCAGATATAATCAATGGCCATGGAGAATATACAGATAAAAAAAGCGATGGTAATGATAATGAATAATTACTATTTGAACTTCCCTCTAATAGGAAAATTAAAGATCAGCTATGAAAATAACAGTTTAATTGAAATAAATTATAATTTTGAGCTTATTTCTGAATCTGGTATAGTAGAATCAGAGCAGGAAGCAGCTCTGCCCCAGGAAGTTCAAAAATTAAAAGACCAATTAACTGAATATCTTCAATCCAAGAGGAAAGAATTTCAATTAGATTATAAAGTCTCCGGGACAGATTTTCAGCAGAGAGTATTAAAAGAGACTGCCAGGATACCCTATGGCCAGACATTAAGCTATAAGGAACTTGCAGAAAAGGCCGGTTCACCCCGGGCCTGGCAGGCAACAGGTCAGGTTTTAAAAAACAATAAACTTCCTATTATTATCCCCTGCCATAGAGTTATTGGTACAAATGGACCAGGGGGATATAATGGTGGGCTAAAATTAAAAAAAGCCCTCCTTAATCTGGAAGGCTTTTATTATAAAAAATTCTAGAGACAATAAAAATGCCTCTGGCATTTGGGCAGGATATTGCCAGAGGCACAAACTGATAGAACTCCATCTATCAGCCTGGAGGAGAAAAGAATAACTGGACTGTCTATGTTTAAACATTTAAACTATTAAAGTATAAAAAGATTATAACAATAATATTTATTATTGTCAAGAAAAATATTTAGAAGAGGTGATATTATTGCAGGAAAATAAAAAATTTAGAGCCCACCCCTGGCATGGCATAAATATTGGAGCTAAAGCCCCAGAAACTATCCAGGTATATATTGAACTGGTTCCAGAAGATGGCATTAAGTATGAACTGGATAAATCAAGCGGCTTACTGAAAGTTGATCGTCCTCAAAGGTTTTCCAGTTATTCTCCTGCTCCCTATGGAATGGTACCCCAGACTTATTGTGGTTTTGAGACGGCAAAATTAATGAAAAAGATCGGCAGGGAAAATAGTCAGTTATCAAAAGGTCAGAAAGTTGTCGGAGACAATGATCCTCTGGATATTCTGGTTCTTACAGAAAAAATCGTACCCCATGGAGATATTTTAATGACAGCCAAACCTATCGGGGGACTGGCCCTTTTAGATAAAGGAGAGGCTGACGATAAAATTATTAGTGTACTGGAAGACGATTCCGTCTATGGTGAGATAGATGACATTACTGAACTACCAACAGGAATCCTTCAGAGAATTCAGCATTATTTCTTAAGTTACAAAAAGGCACCTGATTCCGAGGAGCCTGTCTGCAGAATTCTTACAACCTATGGCAGAGATCATGCCTATCAGGTTATTGAAAAATCAAGGCTGGACTATCAGCATAAGTTCTCAACTTCTATTGAATAAACTGAATTCCAATTATTAGAAGTGTTAAGAGGATCATCCAGAGAATTAGGCTATATTTCCTGGTAGTTTCAGCCTTCTTTTCTTCCCACCAGTTTAGAGGTCTAACGCCCTGGTAGATAAAAGTTATAACACCAGCCAAATTTATACAGATAATGTTTGAGGTGAAAAGCAATAAAGCACCACCGGCCATTAAAAACTCACCGGCACCTAATAAAATACCAACAACTACCAGCGGTGGCATTAAAGCTACAGCAATCATAACCCCAATTACAGCACCTGAGGTGCCAGTAGTAAAGGCCAGGGTACCGGCACTACCTGAGGCCAGAGCTAGAGTGATATCACCCCAGCCAACGCTTGTTCTGCTTAAGACCTCATGGGGCCAGCTTTCTGGGTTTAAAATTAGACCAGCTACCAGGGCCACCAGGATAGCAGATCCAGCTCCTAGCAGAGAAGCTTTTAATGCCTTTTTACCTAATTCCATATCACCTAAAGTAGAGGCTAAAGCCATTCCAACATTTGGTCCAAGTAAGGGAGCAATCACCATTGCACCTACTATAACTGCAACATTATTTAACATAACCCCGCTGGAAGCTACTATAGCAGAGAGAACACACATTAAAACATAATTACTATTTAAATTTATTGAATCAGATAAATCAGCATATAGTTCCTGCCTGCTTAAACCTTTAGTTGAGCTATTATTCTCATCTTCCTGGTCTTCTTCAGTGGCATCATCTGCAGATATTCCAGTTTCAGTTTCTTTTTCTTCTTCTTTTTCCTCCTCCTCATCTTCTTCTAATTCAACAGCAGGTATAGTAGCCTCAACTTCAAGCATATTTAATCTAAATCCTTCTGCAAAGGCCAGTTTCTTTTCTAATTCATCAAGCAAGGGTCCACTATTTTCAACATTTAAGGTTATTAGATATAAAGCTTTATCCTCTAAAAAAGATATTTTATATTTGTCCAGAACCTCATAATCTTCTAAAATCTCACTTAATTTATCAGTTTCATCGATAGGTAAAACTATTTCTATTTTTCTTAACATATTAACCAACCTTTCTTGCATTTAAAGGTAAATTTAGTTACTATATAAATAATCAGGCTCAATTTATCAGGAGGCCAGAATTATATGTTCTTAACTAAAGATAAAAAAGGAATATTAGTTACAGCCCTGTCGGCTGCTGGTTTTGGAGCCATGCCAGTAATAGCCCAGTTTGCTTATAGTTATGGCAGTAATGTGTCTACATTACTCTTTCTCCGCTTTGCCATAGCCAGCATTATTTTTCTTCTAATTCTGAAGTTGAGCAATATTACATATAATATTAGTAAAGAAGATACATTTAAATTAATAATTTTAGGAGCAGCAGGTTATGGACTGCTCTCAAGTTTATATTTCTTCGGAATTTCATTAATTCCTGCATCATTATCAGGATTCCTTTTGTATAGTTACCCGGCTATTGTCACTATTCTCGCTTTTTTAGGGAGAGAAGAGACTTTATACAGAGAAAATTTTATCTCATTAATTGTGGCTATTATTGGATTGGCCATGGTCTTAGGCCCGGTCTTTACAACTATTAATCTTTTAGGAGTTGGTTCAATCCTGGCAGCTGCTTTTGCTTATGCTATCTATATTCTGGCCAGCAATAGAGTTTTAAAAAGAGTTAACTGGCTTTCAGGCTCAACGGTAGTAACAATTTCTGCAGCCTGCTTTTTTTTAATAACCGGAAGTTTTAGAGGAAATCTCCATTTAAATAATCTTTCTTTAGAGGTATTTCTTTCAGGGATTGGCCTGGCAATTTTTTCAACAATAATTGCTGTTGCCGGTTTCTATTTAGGGATTAGTCTGATAGGGCCATCCAGAGCCTCTATAGTTAGTTCAGTAGAACCTCTTGTAACAGTATTACTCTCAGCTCTTTTCTTTGCCGAGAGATTAACCTTTATCCAGTTTTTTGGAGGCCTTTTAATTATCCTTTCAATCATCATTCTTAATAAGTTCAAAAATTATCGCAAAAAAACCTTTGACAAACAGGTCTAGTTTTGTTATAGTTTTAATGGTCGTCAAAAGCCACATAAAGTTTTTAAGCAAAAGGTTTAGATTTTGTCCTGAATATCTGGCGCAATCTCTAAACCTTATTTTTGTGCAATCTAATATTTTTAACCTTGATAAATATTTAGATTGGAGTGAAGAAAGGAGCATCTATACTAGTGTCAAAAATTGAAGTAAAAAATCTTACAAAGATTTTCGGTAAGAAACCAAAAAAAGCCCTTCCTTTGCTGGAAGAAGGTTATTCAAAAGATGAAATACTTGAAAAGACCGGGAATACTGTTGGTGTTAATTCTGTTGATTTTTCAGTTGAAGAGCATGAAATATTTGTGATTATGGGTCTTTCAGGGAGTGGTAAGTCGACATTACTCCGCTGTATTAATAGACTGATCGAACCAACTGAAGGTCAGATAGAAGTTGATGGTATAAATATTATGGAATTAAATAATGAAGAATTGAGAGAACAGCGCAAAGAAAAGTTTGGAATGGTCTTTCAAAACTTTGCCCTATTTCCTAATCGTACAATCATTGATAATGCTGCTTTTGGACTTGAAATTCAAAAGGTCGACAAAGAGGTTCGTCGTAAAAAAGCCAGAGAGGCCCTTGAAAAAGTCGGGTTAAAAGGTTATGAAGAACAGCACCCAGATCAGCTCTCAGGTGGAATGCAGCAGAGAGTCGGCCTGGCCAGAGCACTGGCCGTTGATACAGATATAATGCTGATGGATGAACCATTTAGTGCCCTGGATCCTTTAATTAAAAAGGATATGCAGGATCAACTTCTTGATCTCCATCAGAATATAGCTAAAACAATTATCTTTATTACCCATGATCTCGATGAGGCTCTGAAACTAGGGGATAAGATAGCTATCATGAAAGATGGTCAGATAGTACAACTCGGTAATCAGGAAGAGATTTTGACAGATGCAGCCAATGATTATGTTGCAGAATTTGTTCAGGATGTCAACCGCTCAAGGGTGTTGACTGCTGAAGATATAATGGGTAAACCACTGGCCTTATTATATGAGGGGCAGGGTCCAAGAACCGCGCTCCACAAGATGAATGAGGAAAATTTAACTTCAATTATGGTTGTTGATAGAGATAATAAATATATCGGAGTTCTTTCAATAGATGGTGTTAAAGAGATGCTGGATAATGAAAAAACAGATTTTGAGCCCTATCTACTTGATATTCCTAAGGCTTCTCCCTGTGATACCCTTGATGAATTGTTCAGTAAGATGACAGATATAGAAACACCATTACCAGTACTTGATGCAGAAGGCAAGCTCAAAGGAAATATTGTTAAGACAAATGTGATTGCAAATCTGGCTGCACAGGAAAATTCAGTCAGTTAAAAATATAAAATGGAGGTAATAAAATTATGTTTAAAAAAGGAATTATTTTCAGTTTAGTTTTTGCTCTATTGCTCACAGGAGTAAGTATGGTATTAACTCCAGCTGAAGCCTCAGCTGAAGATACAGTAAATTTTGGATATGTCGAATGGCCAGGAGTAACAGTTAAGACAGCTGTTGCAAGTCGTATTCTTGAAGATATTGGTTATGAGACAGAGTCGAATAGTTATATGCAGCAGGTACTCTTTCAGGGTATGGAAGCAGGCGATGTAGATGCCTTTCTTGGAACCTGGCTGCCAACGATGGAAGTGAATTATCGTGAGTATCAAGAATCTGGCGCTGTTGAAGAGGTAGTTACAAATCTTGAAAAGGTGCTTTATGCAACTGCAGTTCCTGAATATGTTTATGATGCAGGGGTAACTTCAATGGCTGATTTACATGAACATGCCGATAAATTTGAGAGTACAATTTATGGTCTTGAGCCAGGTAATGATGGCAATATTATTATTCAGGATGCAATTGACAACGGCACCTATAATTTAGATGATTGGACTATGATGGAATCCAGTACTGCTGGAATGCTTGCAGAAGTTGATAGAGCTACCAGTCAGGAAGAATGGATAGCATTTAATGGCTGGGAACCACACTGGATGAATTTAGCCTATGATATTAAATATTTAGATGATCCTGAAAATATCTGGGGCGAAGATGATAAGGTTATTACAGTTGCTAGATCTGGTTTTGATGAAGAACAGCCTAATGTATATAAGTTTCTTGAACAGTTTGTATTAGATTCTGAAATTCAAAATGAATGGATTTATGAATATGGGCATGAAGAAAGAGACCCAGAAGATGTTGCTGAAGAATGGATAGGAAATAATATGGATTTAGTGGTAGAATTCTTAGATGGCGTAGAATCTGCTGATGGCCAGCCAGCAGCCGAAGTAATTCAGGAAGTCTATAACTAAAACAATGACAGAGCTATTAAGCACTAAAATACCTCTGGGGGATTGGGTCTCCAATTTTGTCGATTATTTAGTTGCAAATTTTAGCGGACCCCTCAATGCATTTTCAGAATTTATTGCATTTCTCATTGAGAATTTTGAGGGCGGATTAGCCGCCCTCCCCCCGGCGGTCTTTATTATTATATTAGCACTTATAGCATTAAAACTAAGAGGAAAAGAGCTGGCCGCCTTTGTAGTTTTAGGTCTTGGGCTGGTAGCCAATCTCGGACTCTGGTCTGAACTGGTTGTCACCCTGGCCTCAATTCTAACCTCAGTTTTAGTAGCTTTAACAATTGGGATTCCAGTCGGTATTTTAAAGGCTCATAATAAAATTGTTCATTTAATAACCAGACCAATTTTAGATTTTATGCAGACGATACCTCCCTTTGTTTATCTAATACCTGCTTTGATGTTCTTTGGATTAGGGAATGTTCCAGGAGTAGTGGCAACAGTTGTTTTTGCAATTGCCCCGCCAATCCGTTTGACCTATCTCGGGATTAAACAGGTACCAGATGAATTAAAAGAGGCAGGTCAGGCTTTTGGAAGCAGTCCTTTACAAATGTTACTTAAAGTAGAGTTGCCAGGCGCCCTTCCATCAATAATGATGGGAATAAATCAATGTATTATGTTATCGCTATCAATGGTTGTTATCGCTGCAATGATCGGAGCAGGAGGCTTAGGAGAACCAGTCCTCCGTTCCCTGACAACAGTAGATGTCGGTCTTGGCTTTGAGGCCGGGCTTGGCGTTGTAATAATAGCGATTATCCTTGATAGATTATTTAGAAGTGATGATTAAATTAGATGACCTGATCAGGTGTATTTTCCTGGTCAGGTTTTTTTGTTGTCTGATTTACTGTTATAATGTATTTATAAGCTGTAAAATTTAAATTAACTCATTAGAGGTGAAACTTAAATGGCAGGAGACAAGCTTAAATTATTTTATAATGGAAAAATTTTTGCTGGTTCCAATCAAGGAGAAGAAATAGATGCGATTCTTATTGAAAATGAGAGGATTAAATGGTTAGGTCATAAATCAGAGGGACTGCCTCCAGCAGCAGAGAATTCTCTGAAGATAGACCTTCAGGGAAAGCGGATTATTCCAGCATTTATTGATTCCCATATGCATGGCCTTTATCTGGCCAGAGATTCTAAGAAGATAGCCTGCACTCCTCCTTTAGTTAACTCAATAGGAGAGCTTCAGCAAGAGATAAAGAAAAGAGCTAAAAGTCTTGAAACCGGACAGTGGATAGAGGGCTGGGGCTATGATGAAAGTAAGCTGGCTGAAGGCAGAAATCCAACAAGATCTGATTTAGATCAGGCAACTAAAGATCATCCTGTTGTTATAACAAGAAACTGCACTCATATTGCAGTTGCCAATTCAAAAGCATTAGAGCTTTTAAAAATAGATGAAACCACCCCGGAACCAGTCGGTGGGGTCATTGAGAAAGATCAGAATGGAAGACTTAACGGTGTCTTTAAAGAGCTTGGTAAAGACTTTCTCTTTGACAGACTCCCTGCAAAATCTATCGAAGAAGATGCCAGTTTGCTGGCTGATTTTAGTGAAAAACTTTTCTCAAAAGGAATAACTACAATTACAGATAGCCTGGCCAGGAAATATCCAGTCGATTATTATGATATTTATCAGGCAGCAATAAAAAAAGGATTAAAACAGCAGGTAATTTTATATTATAGATGGAGAGACCTGATTCATTCACCAGAATTACCATCAGCTGTCGGTGACTCAGACAGCCAATTAAGTGTCGGCGGGGTTAAGATTATTGGAGATGGCAGTATAGCAGGCAGGACAGCCTGGTTGAGTCAGCCTTACTCTGGCGGCCGTTCAGAGACCGGAATTTTAACTACTTCAGAGGAAGAGCTGGCTGCAGCAGCAGATTTTGCCAGAAAGAATAAGCTACAGCTTGTAATTCATGCTATGGGCGATAAAACAATCGATTTAGTCGTCGATCATTTCTATCAGGAACCTGGCTGGCTCAAAGAGATTCCATCTTTAAGAATAGAACATTTAACATTGCCATCAGCTGAAGCCCTCAAGAAAGCTAAAGAGATAGATATTGCCTTTAATAGCCAGCCGATTTTTATGTATGCTGAGATAGAAAGCTATCTAAATAACTTTGGCCAGGAAAGAACCTTAAAAGCCTATCCCTATAAAGATATTTTAAATCAGGGGCATGAACTTGCTTTTTCTTCAGATGCACCGGCAACAGCCTGGGCAGATCCAGCCAATCCCTTTTATGGCATAGAATCAGCTGTAACCAGGAAGGCTTATGACGGATCCAGCACCGGTCAGGATCAGTCCCTCTCAGTTGAAAGGGCAATTGAGTTATATACAGAAGTCCCTGCCAGAATCACCGGTCTTAACAAGTCAGGAAGATTAGCCCCAGGTTATTATGCAGATTTCTTAATTTTAGATAGAGATATTTTTAAAATAGATCCAGAAACTATTGGTCAGACAGAGATAATGGCAACCTATTATCGTGGAGAGAAAGTTTATCAGAGATAAGAAAAGGGAGGAATAAATTATGGATTTAAAGATTAATGGTAATGCGGCTCTTATTACAGCTTCTAGCAGCGGGCTTGGAAGGGCAGTGGCCAGATCCTTTGCCAGAGAAAACCTTGATGTTGCCGTCAATGGACGCAGTCAGGATAAGTTAAATGAAACTGTCAAAGAATTAGAGAAGTTAGGCTCTGGTAAAGTTATTGGAATCCAGGGTGATATTACAAAAAAAGAAGATATTGAAAATCTAGTCGAAAGAACTTACCAGGAGTTTGGCCAGCTTGATCATCTAGTCACTTCAGCAGGAGGGCCACCATCTACAACCTTTATGGAAACAACAGATGCAGACTGGTATCAGAGTTATGATCTGCTGGTTATGAGTGTTGTTAGAATAGTCAGGGCAGCCAGTCAGTATTTAAAAGCTGGTTCAGGTGGAACCATAGTGAATATCACATCCATGAGCACAAAGGAAGCAATTGAAGGTCTGGTTCTCTCAAATTCTGTTAGAATGGCAGTTATCGGTCTCATGAAAACAGTTTCTAAAGAATTTGGACCTGAAATTAGAGCCAATGCAGTTCTGCCTGGGCCTCATGAAACTTCAAGAATGCAGGACTTAATCAATGCTGGAGTAGAACAGGGCCGTTTCGAATCCTATCAGGAAGGACTTGAATCCTGGAGTGATGGAATTCCAGTTGAAAAGATTGGAGAACCAGATAGACTGGGAGACCTTGTTGCTTTTCTATCATCACCACTTTCAAATTATATTAATGGCACAGCCATTCCAATCGATGGCGGTAAGAGCAGCTCCAATCTATAAAATCTTAATTTATAAATTAAATCTTAAAAATTAAACTTATAAAAGTAAGTATAAAAAAAGACCCTCTGATTTTTAATGTCAGCAGGGTCTTTAATCATTATATTTGCTTATTTTATTTACCATAATTTAATCATCTCATTTCACCTCGATTATATTTATTTAACAATATTTAGAATTATCGCTTAAACATTTCTGGATATGCTCTTGATAAAACTCCTCATTACTTGCTTCATGTCTTATATCAAATTTTTCAAGTTTTAAGAAATCTTTAATAA
>JBNJEB010000019.1:0-19209 GCA_051745425.1 Bacillota bacterium | reverse complement strand
TTTTATTATTGCTATCTGCTACTGAATTCTATATGACTAAGATAAATCCTTTAATTATTTAATAAAAAAGTTTCTAAACTTACAATTTTTATTATATAATAATATTATAAATTAATTTATGGAGGTGGAGGAATTGAAAAAATCGAAGCTAAAACCAGGCAGTTTTATAATTATAATGGCTTTGATTCTTACTCTGGTAATTACTGTTCAGGCTGTAACTTTAGATGACCTGCCCTTACATCTAATGGAAACTCCAAAAGAATTAAGTCAACTGATAAGTAATTTTTCGAAACTGGAATACACAATGATCAGGGATGAGGCAGGAACAATTGATGAAAATTCAATTGAATATGAATTTTTGGGAGTTGAAGTTGTAAATAATATTGAAGCTGATAAAGCTAGTATTATTCCTGATGGTGAAACAGAAGAAAATCAGATGAATTTCTGGCTGGCTGATGGAGAAATCATAAAGCTTGAAATGGGCGGTGAAGAACTCCCTACTGAAATGGCTGGAATATTTGCAAGTGATATGCTGGAATTTGTATTTCTTCCCTTCTCATTTTTTAATCAGGAAGATATGGAAAAACTTGATGAAGAGAATGTTAAAAATATAGAAATATATACTGAAACTATCGGAGGTCTTGAGCTAGAAATTTATGAGCTAGAACTGGCTAATATAGATGATTTTGATTCAAGTTTTCTAAGAATGGCAGAATTTAAGGATATGCTTTTATTAATTGGTTATGATTATTATCAAGCTGGCATTGAGTATAGTTTTAATGTTAATAATATTGAATTAAGATAATATGTTTTAGCTAATGACCTGGGCAAATATTTCCCAGGTCATTATAATTTAATATATATTAATCTATCTTTAATAACTCTAAATCTCTTTCTAAATCTAACTTTCTAAAAGAATTATGATTAATCAGTTCCATTATTATTACCTCTCCAATTAGCCAGGTTGTTATCCCTTCTCTTGTACAACCAGTTATAGTTTTATCCTTATGTCCAAAAGCAGCATGAAGATGAAGTTTAGGGCTACCTTGTTCATCAGGGAATATTGTTCCGATACCTGCTGCCTCACTAATACCTTCAAGTTTAGAAATTACTGGCTTTATTTCTTTACCTAAACTTTCTTCAGGGCCAACAACAACTTTACTATTTTTATCAGCTCCACCTAAAAAGAAAACAACAGCTGAAGAAATATTCTCCTTCTTTGCCAGATCTTCGATATCATCAGGAATCTTATCTCCATCCTCTAATCTGCTAATAAATATTCTACCTTTTTCAGCCTGAGTGTATTTCATTGAAATTGCCTCCCTAAATTAGTTTTTTTATCATGACTACTTAACCAGGCCTGGATCACAAAACCTTATATAACTTTATAAATAAAAAAAGCCACTTTTAAAAAGTGGTTTAAAGATCAACAGTATATAGATATAAAAATGGCACGGGCAGGAGGACTTGAACCCCCAACACCAAGATTTGGAGTCTTGTGCTCTAGCCAATTGAGCTATGCCCGTACGAAATTTCATAAAAAAAAGTAAATTAATTTTTATTGGTGGAGGTGGTGGGAATCGAACCCACGTACTGCATAGTTCGTCCCCTGATATCTACACTCGTAGTCTACTTTTTCGTCTCACCTGTTAGCCTCCAGTAGACAGGATTCTAACAGGCCAAGCCTGGCAAGTTTCCCTTACTCCTTCAGACGGCCAGAGTAAGGTAAGTCTGCTTTTTATGACACCCAGTTACACACGACAGACACGTCTGCAGTGGGCGTTAGCTGCCTGCTTACGCAGCAGCTAAAGCGTAATTATTATCGTTTGCAGATAATTTTATTACCCAGTGTTTTACGGGTGAAAGAGTATCCCCGGAGCGCAATCAGAGAACTCACTATACAGGCGATACCAGAACACCCCCTGTATAGGAGAATCCTCAATTACAATATATATTATAAAGGATAATCGCCTGCTTGTCAAGTATTTATTGTTCATAAGTTCGATATTTTAAAGCTTTTTCCATCTCCCGATTGGCAGTCTTTTTAGCAATATCTCTCCGCTTATCTCTAACATCTTTCCCTTTCGCTAATGCCAGTTCTATTTTGGCTAAATTCCGCTTTAAATAGATTGATAAAGGTACTAGTGTATAGCCTTTCTGTTTTGTATAGCCAATTAATTTCTGGATCTCATTTTTACGGAGGAGGAGTTTTCTTACCCTTTCTGGATCATGGTTATACCTATTCCCCTGTTTATACGGGCTAATATGCATATTATAAAGAAAAACTTCACCATTTTCTACCAGGGCAAAACTATCTTTTAAATTGACATTCCGCTGGCGAATAGATTTAATTTCAGTACCCTTTAATTTAATTCCTGCCTCAAAAGTTTCTTCTATATGATAGTCATGCCTGGCCTTTTTATTCCGGGCAATAATTGTTATATCATCATTATTGTTTTTAGACATAAGATAACACCTCCTCTTTTATTCTACATCATTTTTTGACTACTTCAAAATCTAACTGTCTTTCATCGATATTAGCTTTAATTAGCTTAACTTCTATTTCATCACCTAATCTATACATGTTTTTGGTCCGTTCACCAATTAAAATCTGCTGATCTTCACGATAATGATAATAATCATCAGCAAGACTTTCAACATGAACTAAGCCCTCAACAGTATTCTTGAGTTGAACAAACATCCCAAAATTAGTTATACCACTAATAATACCGGTAAATTCTTCACCTACATGGCGCTGCATATATTCTACTTTTTTAAGATCAACTGAGTCCCTTTCAGCTTCCATAGCTCTTCTTTCCTGGAGTGAACAATGATCAGCAGTTTCAGGCAATACTTCTTCTAATTCCTGACGTCTATGGGCAGAAAATTTTCCTTCTGTTATTAATTCTGTAATTATTCTATGAACTACTAAATCTGGATACCTTCTAATTGGCGATGTGAAATGGGAATAATAATCAAGAGACAGCCCAAAGTGACCAATATTAACAGGCGAATATACTGCCTTTTTCATAGAACGGAGAAGCATTGTCTCTATTAAATTTTCTTCATCTGTACCTTCAACTTTTTTGAGAAGTTTTTGAAGGGCCCCAGGATGAACCTCTCCATCTTTACCACCTTTTAAATGATATCCAAAATTATGGATAAATTCATTAAAAGTTTTAATTTTTTCAGGATCAGGTTTATCATGAACCCTGTAGATAAATGGTTCTTCACGCCAGTAAACTTCTTCTGCCACAACTCTATTGGCAGCAATCATAAACTCTTCTATAATCTGTTCAGGGAGTCCGTGTTCCATTTTTTGAATATCAACTGGACTACCTTCATCATCAAGAATAACCTTTACCTCAGGAAAATCAAAATCAATTGTACCCCTTAATCTTCTACCACCTCTTAATTTATTATGAAGACCTTCCATTAATTTTAGCTTAGGATAAAAGTCTGCATACTTATCCTGAAGTTTTTTATTATCTTTTTCCAGCATTTCTCTAACCTGGTCATAGGTTAATCTATGATTTGAACGGATAACAGATCGATGAATCTCATGATCTACTAATTCAAAGGGATCTAATTGATAATCAATAAATACAGTAACGGCAAACTTATCTTCATTTGGCCGCAGACTACAGAGATTATTAGATAACCTCTCAGGCAGCATCGGTATTACCCTATCAACAAGATAGATACTAGTACCCCGTCGATAAGCTTCATTATCCAGAGGAGTCCCTTCTTTAACATAATGACTCACATCAGCTATATGAACACCGAGACGAAGCTTATTATCATTCAATTTTTCTATTGAAACAGCATCATCAAAGTCTTTAGCATCATCTCCATCTATCGTTACCATGGGAATATCTCTTAAATCTTCTCTTTTTGAAATTTCTTTTTCAGAAAGTTTATCTGAAAAATTCCTGGCCTGTTCAATAACATCAGGAGGGAATTCTCCAGGCAACTCTAACTGACGAATCATTGCTTCCAGATCGACTCCTGGATCACCTTTGCTACCTATCTTTTCAATTATCTTACCTTCAGGATTTCTATTCTTCCTTGGCCATTTTATAATTTTAACTACAACTTTATCGCCAGAGTTTGAGCCTTTAAAATTACCCTGATGAATATAAATATCTGTGAAAATCCTTTTATTATCAGGAATAACAAAACCATATTTACCATAATGATCTAACTCACCAACTATCGTTTGATTGGCTCGATCGAGGATTTTAATAACTTCACCTTCATCTCTTTTGCCGCCACCTGACTTAAAAGGTCTAACTAAAACCTTATCATTATGCATGGCACTCTTTAGGTTTTCAGAGGAAATATAAATATCATCTTTTGATGGATCTTCAGGTATTAAAAATGCAAAGCCTTTAGGATTACTCTGGACCCGGCCTTTTATAAGATTAAATTTCTCTGGTATTCCGTAATAACCTCTATCACTCTGGTAGATATCTCCTGTTTTAACCAGTTCACTAAGAACTTTTTCAAATTGATTTTTCTGATTTTTAGAAACATTAAATTCATTTAACAACTCATTTATATTGAGAGGTCTTTTGGCCTCCTCTTCTAAAAATTCCAGAATCTGATTCCGGGCAGCCATTATAATCCAAGCTCCTCTGAAATACTTTGCATGCCTTCAAGGGATAAAGAAATAAATTCTTCCAGTTCTAAATCCAATTCACTACAGGATGCAATTACATCTCTATCTGCACCTTTAGCAAATGAATTTTCTTGGTATCTATTCATTATAAATTCTGTATCAAGAGCATTTAAACTCTTTTCTGGGTGAATTAAAGCTGATGCCACAATCAATCCAGTTAAAGGATCAGCAGCATAAAGTGACTTATCTAATTTTGATTTTCTAGGAAGTTCATGAATTCCATTGTGAGCTCTAACTGCATAAATTATATCATCTGGAAGGCCCATTTCAGCCAGGCGATCTGCACCTATTTGACTGTGTTTTTCAGGTTTATCTGCTGTATCTTCATAATCGATATCATGAAGTAGACCAGCAAGTCTCCATTTTTCTACATCCTCATCAAAGTATTTAGCCAGGCGAACCATCACTGCTTCAACAGCAAGGCAGTGTTTTACTAAATTCTCCTGCTTAATATTTTCCTTTACCAATTCCAGAGCTTCTTCTCTACTCATCATCATTATAACCATCTCCTTCTCCGGTATTTTTGTTAACAATAATAAATTTAGCACTTGCCCTTGCCAACTCTTTACCCATCCTTCCTTCTAATTTTGCAGACGTCTCAATAATCCTTCTACGCTTATCCTGAACTCTACCCTTGACAATAACCTTTTTATCAAGTCGAACTGGTTCCAAAAATCTAATCTTCATTTCAGCTGTAACTGCCTTCCAGCCTTTAAACCTGATAGCTTTAGCCATAGCTTCATCTAATAAAGTTGAAACAAGCCCTCCATGCATAACATCTCGATATCCTGCCAGCTTTTCATCAGGCATAAAATCAGCTATAACATGGTCTTTTTCTTCATCATAATCGAATTCAATATTTAAAGAAATCGGGTTATCTTGACCACAAACAAAACACATATTATCATCACCAGTTTCTAGCATAAATTACTATCACCTCCTGTTGTAAAAAACCCCCTAAGCAGGTGCCTAGAGGGAAATGATCGTCTTTAATTGGTTGCTTGCTATATAAATAGAGGTGCAAATACCAGTGAAACAATAGTCATTAATTTAATTAAGATATTCAAAGATGGACCTGAAGTATCTTTAAATGGATCACCTACTGTATCACCAACGACTGCTGCTTTATGGGTTTCAGTACCTTTTCCTCCATATTCACCTGATTCAATAAATTTCTTAGCATTATCCCAGGCACCACCAGAATTAGCCATCATTATAGCCAGCAGAACACCAGCAGATAATGCACCTGCAAGTAATCCACCAAGTGCTTCAACATCCCAGAGACCTACAACCACTGGAACAACAACTGCCAGGATTCCAGGTATGATCATCTCTTTTAAAGCTGCTTTAGTTGAAATATCAACGCAACTTCTATAATCTGGAGTTCCTTCGCCTTCCATAATTCCAGGAATTTCTTTGAATTGCCTTCTTACTTCTTCAATCATCTTAAAGGCAGCTGAACCAACAGCTTCCATTGTTAATGCTGAAAATAGGAATGGCAACATAGCACCTAAGAATAGACCAATAATTACATTTGGATTTGTTAAACTGATTACTGATAGATCTACTGCCTCTGAAAAAGCTGCAAATAAAGATAAAGCTGTTAAAGCAGCTGAACCGATTGCAAAACCTTTACCCATGGCAGCAGTAGTATTTCCAACTGAATCGAGTTTATCTGTTATCTCTCTAACTTCTGGTTCAAGCTCTGCCATCTCTGCAATTCCACCTGCATTATCAGCAATCGGTCCGTAAGCGTCAACTGAAAGAGTAATACCTGTTGTTGCTAACATACCTACAGCTGACATTGCAATACCGTAAAGACCTGCAAAATTATATGAAATAAAAATTGCTGCAGTTATTGATATTATTGGAAATACTGTTGAGCGCATACCAACAGCAAGACCGGCAATAATATTTGGAGCTGTACCTGTCTGAGATTGTTCAGCAATATGTTGCACTGGCTTAAAATGTTCAGAGGTATAATACTCAGTAATCCGACCGATAAGAATACCTACAATTAACCCTGCTAAAATAGCCCAGAACACACCTAAGTCTCCAATTAAATTATTTACTAAAAAGAACCCACCAACTATTGTAATTCCAGCTGCTACAAGTGTACCTTTTTCTAAGGCTTTTGCTGGATCTCCACCTTCTTTGGCTTTAACAAATCTAGTACCGATAATAGCAGCAATAATTCCAATAGCGGCTATTAATAAAGGCAATATGACATGATCAGTTGAAAGAGTTGTACCTAAAGTCATTGCTGCAACAATTGAACCAACATATGATTCAAAAAGATCAGCCCCCATACCTGCTACATCTCCAACATTATCACCAACATTGTCAGCAATAACAGCTGGATTACGAGGGTCATCTTCAGGAATACCTGCTTCAACCTTACCAACTAAATCAGCACCAACATCAGCAGCTTTTGTATATATACCGCCCCCTACACGGGCAAATAAGGCAATTGAACTTGCTCCAAAAGCAAAACCTCTAATGTATTCAGGATTATTTGTAAAGATTATGTATAAAACCCCTAATCCTATAGTACCGAGGCCAACAACTGACATTCCCATAACAGATCCTCCAGAAAAAGCTACGCCTAGAGCATCATTTAAACTTGTGCGGGCTGCTTGAGTTGTTCTTGCATTAGCATTAGTAGCTATCTGCATACCTATGAACCCGGCTAAACCTGAAAAAATAGCACCTAATACAAATGATAGAGCTGTCTGCCAGCCAAGAGTAGGAATAATTATAATACCTACTACTACAACAAAACCTGCTAGCATTGAATACTCTCTACCTAAAAAAGCCATTGCACCTT
Organism: Bacillota bacterium; assembly: GCA_051745425.1. GTDB lineage: Bacteria > Bacillota > Halanaerobiia > Halanaerobiales > Halarsenatibacteraceae > Halonatronomonas. The sequence goes on along the minus strand of JBNJEB010000019.1, from coordinate 11,701 downwards.
CATTTATGGCTTGAGATAATTCAATCATTCTTTCTGTTCCCTGGTCTGAATTTTTCACTTTCTTTGCCATAAACAGAGCAAAGAGCAGGGCCAGGATCCCTGCCAGCGGTGTAATAAATTCCATTTGTTATCCTCCTTAAGATCCGTATATTAAATTATTATTTCAAAATATTAATTAAAAATAAAAGGAAAAAGAGCGGTCAAAGACCGCTATATTAAAAATTGATTTAAAAGTTACATTTATTTAAACTACTGCCAGGATGAAAGATAGCACCATAAATGCAATAGCGGCAACCATCGTTGCTTTATTAATTTTTTCCTCCATTTTTCTACCACTGGAACCTAAAAACTGAGTTGCACCACCATCAATAGCTCCTGATAAACCCGCACTTTTACCAGATTGGAGTAATACTCCAACAATTACAGCTAAAGACACTATCAAATGTAAAACCTTAAGTGCCGTCACAAACTTCACCTCCCAGTAATTTTAATCCTTAATTCTTACCTTTTATAATTTTAACATATACTAAGAAAAAAAACAATTAATTATGATTGATATTTTCTTATTAGAAATCATTAAATCAAAAGCCCATATTGAAATAGAATTTCTACTATGATATATTTAATACACGTTAAAAACTATACTCCAGATAAAATTGAGATCGGAGGTTTATATGAATAAAATTTTTGAACTAATTTGGAATTCTAACTTTAACTCAAATGAAAAATTAATTCTAGCTATCTTATGGACATTTCTATTTGAATATGGATCTTATAGTGAAGAAAAAAAAGTTATAGTTATTTCAAAATCAGAATTAGCTCAATCCAGTTCTCTAAATAATAATAAGTCTGGTAGAATAATTACCGATTTAGATAATAGTAACTGGCTAATACTCCATGAAATTATAAGTGATGATTTTGTTGAAAAATTAAAAATTGAATTACTTATTCCAAATGATGCAGGAATCTCCCTGTCCGACAAAGAATTAAATTATAATAGAAATAAAAAAGAAGAAGACAATACTGAGCAGGATTATACATATAATGGTCATGATGCTATGGGTATTATCATTTCATTCTGGAGAAAACATTTTCAAAAAAGACCAATGACGCCAACTGAATATACTTATTTAAAGGGCTTTATAGACAAAGGAATGGAAGCCAGACTAATTGCAGAACTATTAGGTTATGCCAAAAGCCAGGGAATTAATAACCCGATTTCTTACATCAAAAAGATTTTAACTGATCTTTATAATAATGAGATTTTTACATTAAATCAATATCTAGAGAACGACGGGGAGATGAAAAATATTGGAGAAAAATCAATTTCAGAAATTAATAGCAGAAAAGAAAAAGCAAATAGAAAAGACAAAATCTCAGAACTTGAAGAAAAAGGCTGGGATTAATAAGCCTCCAAAAGAACAGGTTATTAATAAAGTCAAAAATTTTATAATAAATAATGCAAATATTGATCCCCTTTACAAAGATTGTACTCTACAGAGATTTAAAAGTTCAGTTTTATCCCAGAAAAACAAGAAAAAATACAGGCGAATTGCCAATTATATTAATGGTATTGATACTGCTATGGAAATGCCCCAATCAATCTATCTATATAGTGAATACCCAGGAATAGGCAAGACCCATCTGGCAGTTGCTGCACTTCACAAAGCCGCTGAAAAAATTGCTGAAGAAGTTTACAAAGAAAAAGAAATCATCCAATATGGTAATATCCCCTTTGCTCAAAACTGGACACCTGTTTACTTTATCAATGTTTCTGAAGGTTTAATGGATATTAAAAATGACATAGAAGGGTCAGGGCAAGACTTTACCCGCTCTAAAATTTATCAGAATGTAAAACATTCAAGACTGGTAGTTCTTGACGACATTTTTAATGAAATCAGATACTCACCATTTGTTTTAGAAACCCTACTTTACTGGATAGATTTTAGATTAAAAAATAATAGAGCAACTTTATTTACATCTAATCACAATTTCCAAATATTTTTAAATGACGAAACTAACCCTATTAATAATGAAAGATTAAAGATCATTTCAAGAAATATTGCTTCCAGGGTTAATAAAATGGTTATGAACTATAAAATTGCATTTGATAGCTCTCCTGAAACTGATTATAGAGCATTAAGGAATAGGTGATAAATTTATGCTAACAAGAACTGAGACCCTTGAGAGGTTATTAGAAATCAGAAAAAATTTATCTCCAGATGGAAAGGTATCTTTTCCTAATGATAAATTGGAAACAGCAGTAGGAAAAGTAGATAATTTAATTTTAGATCTAATCGGCTCTTTTCCTTCTATAAGAGAAAGGATTAATGAAATAATAAACCTGGCTATAAATAATAATATAAGTATTAAAACTGCTGCAGTTGCAATCCATGAACTAATTAGTGAAAAATCCTTACATAAACAGAAAAAAAGGCGAAGAAAAAAAGTTTCAAATAACTCAAACCACTCCCAAAAAATGTATACAAGCAAAGTTGAAAAGTTAGAAGCTCAAGGCTGGAATTAAAAACCTCCGGTTTTCACCGGAGGTTCAGTATATTATATAGTTTTTTTAATTTAAGTTGAAAAATGCATCCTTGCCTGCATACTCAGCAGTATCTCCTAAGACTTCTTCTATTCTTATTAACTGGTTATATTTAGCAACTCTCTCTGAACGAGCTGGAGCACCTGTTTTTATCTGACCTGTATTCATTGCAACAACTAAATCAGAAATTGTAACATCTTCAGTCTCTCCTGACCGGTGAGAAATAACTGAAGTAAAGCCAGCTCTACTTGCCATTTCAATTGTATCGAGAGTTTCAGTAATTGTTCCAATCTGATTTAATTTGATTAGGATTGAATTGCTGCAGTTTTTTTCAATCCCTTTCTTTAATCTTTCAGTATTGGTTACATATAAATCATCTCCAACTAACTGAATCTTATCTCCTAATGCTTTAGTTAATTCTGTCCAGCCATCCCAGTCATCTTCATCGAGACCATCTTCAATTGAAATAATTGGATATTTATCTACTAATTCTTTATAGAATTCTACCATTTCACTGCTAGTCTTTTTAACTCCCTCGCCTTTTAGATGATATTTACCATCTTCATAAATTTCCGTTGCAGCGACATCAAGTGCCAAAAGAATATCTTCACCGGCTTCATAACCAGCAGCCTCTACTGCTTCTAAAATAATTTTAATTGCTTCTTCATTAGAGTCTAAATCTGGAGCAAAGCCACCTTCAGCACCAATACCGGTGTTTAATCCTCTATTCTGAAGAACTTTCTTGAGATGATGATAAATCTCTGAACCAGCCTGGATTGCTGATTTAAAGGAGTCAGCAGATACAGGCATTATCATAAATTCCTGAATATCAACATTATTATCTGCATGTTCTCCACCATTTAGTATATTTAACATTGGAACAGGTAATCTCTTGGCATTTACTCCACCTAAATAATTAAATAGATAGGTATCACTTGCCAGGGCGGCAGCTCTTGCTACAGCCATAGATACACCGAGAATTGCATTGGCACCTAATTTACCCTTATTATCAGTTCCATCAAGCTGAAGCATCATCTCATCAACTAGAACCTGACTTCTTGCATCGTAACCAATTAATTCAGGGGCAATTATATTATTAACATTATCAACTGCCTGCTGGACACCTTTCCCTAAATAGCGATCTTCTTCGTCTCTTAATTCGACTGCTTCATAGGCACCAGTAGAAGCCCCAGAAGGAACTGCAGCTCTGCCCATTGCTCCAGCCTCAAGGTAAACTTCAACTTCAACAGTAGGATTACCTCTTGAATCTAATATCTCTCTTGCATAAATATCTGAAATCATTGTATTCATCAATATCACTCCTAATTATTATTAATTAAAGATTCGCCTGTCATAGATTCAGGCTGTTCAATGCCTAAAATATCAAGCATAGTTGGTGCAATGTCAGCAAGAATTCCAGATTCAATACTAGACTCTGCTGGACCACCTAAATAAGTCAAAGGTACTGGATTCGTTGTATGAGCAGTAAATGGACTGCCATCTTCCTCTTTCATCTGCTCAGCGTTACCATGATCTGCTGTTAATAATACCTGCCCGCCTCTTTCAAGGATAGCTGGCACAATTTTAGATACACCTTTTTCAACAGCTTCAACAGCTTTAACCGCTGCATCAAAATCACCTGAGTGACCAACCATGTCACAGTTGGCATAGTTTAGAATTATTACATCATAATCTTCTTTATCAAGAAGTTCAAGTAATTTATCTGTAACTTCTTCTGCGCTCATTTCAGGTTTTTGATCATAGGTAGCAACTTCCTGAGGTGACTGAATCAAAACTCTATCTTCACCTGGATTGGCAACCTCTACTCCTCCATTAAAAAAGAAAGTTACATGGGCATATTTTTCTGTTTCAGCAATTCTTAATTGTTTTAAACCTTCCCTACTTAAAACTTCACCGAGAGTATCTTTTATCTCCTGTGGTCCAAAGGCAACCGGAAGGTCGAATTCTTCATCATATTCTGTCATACAGAGATAATATAAGTTTTCTGGATGCTCTTCAGGGCGTTTAAATTCACTAAACTCTTCTAATGCTAAAGCTTTTGTAATCTGTCTAACTCTATCAGCTCTGAAATTAAAAACAAATACTGAATCATTGTCTTTTATTCTACCCTCAGGATTAATAACCACAGGCACTAAAAATTCATCGTCAACATCTTTTTCATATGATTCCTCTACTGCCTGTACAGCAGAATCAGCCTTTTTGCCTTCACCTAAAACTAGAGCATTATAGGCAAGCTCAGTTCTTTCCCAGCGATTATCTCTATCCATAGTGTAATATCTGCCACTAACTGTTGCTATTTCTCCAATATCCAATTCAGCCATTTTATTTTCAAGTTCTTCTAGATATTTAACCGCACTCTGAGGTGGTGTATCTCTACCATCTAAAATTGCATGAATATAGACCTCTTCAATATCTGACCTTTTTGCAGCATCAAGTAACCCAAAAAGATGTCTAATATGACTATGAACTCCTCCATCAGATAACAATCCCATTAAATGGAGAGCAGAATCATTTGTTTTCACATGATCAAAAGCTTCTTTGATCTTTGTATTACTAATCAATTCATCATCTTCAAGAGCTTTATTTATTCTTGTATAATCCTGATATATTATCCTGCCACTGCCTAAATTTAAATGACCAACTTCTGAATTTCCCATCTGACCATCAGGCAGACCTACTGATTTTCCAGAAGCTCCTAACTGTGAGGTCGGATTATTTTCAAATAGTTTATCTAAATAGGGTGTATTAGCAGCTCTTGTTGCATCTCCATCTTCTCGTGGAGCAATACCATATCCATCCATAATAACCAGAGCTAATGGTTTAGGTCTATTTGCTGGCATTATCTATCACTCCTGCAAAACTTTCAGCTTCTAGACTGGCCCCACCAACAAGGGCCCCATCAATATCTGGTTTGGATATAAATTCTTCTATATTGTGGGGTTTAACACTTCCACCATATTGAATCCTAACTTCAGCTTCTTTTCCAGGAGCAAGTTCAGCTATAATCTGTCTAATTTTTTTAATTGTATCTGCTGCCTGTTCAGCTGAAGCACTTTCTCCAGTTCCAATTGCCCAGATAGGCTCATAAGCAATAGTAACTTTTTCTATATCCTCAGAATCAATCCCGGCTAAAGCTGCTTTAACCTGAAAAGTTACAGTTTCTTTAGTTTTTCCAGCTTCTCTTTCAGCCAATGTTTCGCCAACACAAATTATTGGTTTTAAATCATATTGTAATGCAGATTTAACTTTTCTATTTACATCCTGATCTGTTTCATTAAATATCTGTCTTCTTTCTGAATGACCAATGATAATATAATCTATTCCTAAATCAGCTAACATTCCTGGAGCAGTCTCTCCAGTATATGCACCTGATTCTTTCCAGTGCATATTCTGGGCTCCAACTTTAATATTAGAATCCTTTAATTCTTCAACTACACTCTGCAATGAAACATCATTGGGACAGACAGCCATATCTACATCTGTTCTATCTCCAGTTAATTCTTTTAACTTTTCCACTAATTTTCTGGCTTCTGAAGGTGTTTTATTCATTTTCCAGTTACCAGCTATAAAAGGTTTACGCATAATTTATCACTCCTTTAGGTCATCCAAAGCTTCTATTCCTGGTAATGGTTTTCCCTCAAAGAACTGAAGAGACGCTCCACCACCAGTGGAAACATGAGATATATCACTTTTCACACCTGCTTTTTTAATTGCTGCGGCAGATTCCCCGCCACCTACTACTGAATATGCATCACTTTCTGCAAGTGCTTTTGCAAGTTCCATAGTCCCGTTTGCAAACTGATCCATTTCAAAGACTCCAATAGGACCATTCCAGGTAACTGTTTTAGATTTATTTATAATTTCTTTATATTTTTTCAAAGTTTTAGGTCCGCCACTATCCAGGATCTGCCAGTCTTTCGGAATATCTTCAACATCTACAGTTTTATATTCACTATCTGCTTTAAATTCTCTGGCAATAACTACATCATCCGGTAAAATCACTTCAATTCCTTTAACAGCTGCTTCATCCATAATTTCTTTTGCTAAATCAACTTTATCTTTTTCCACAAGAGAATCTCCAACTTCTAAACCTTTTGCCAGCAAAAATGTATTGGCAATCCCTCCACCTAAAAGAAGATAATCTGCTTTGGAAATTATATTTTTAATAACATCCATCTTATCTGAAACCTTTGCGCCGCCAATTATGGCAGTATAGGGCTTTTCAGGATTATCAGTTGCCCTTCCTAATGCTTCAAGCTCTCGCTGGATTAAAAAGCCAGCCACCGCTGGAAGATACTCAGCAACACCAGTTGTTGATGCATGGGCGCGATGAGCTGCCCCAAAAGCATCATTAACAAATACATCTGCTAAACCTGCTAATGCTTTAGCATATTCTGAATCATTCTTTTTCTCACCTGGATGAAACCTTGTATTCTCCAGTAAAAGTACATCTCCGCCATTCATCTTTTCAATTGCTTTTTCAACTTCTTTACCTATAGTCTCATCAGTTTTATAAATTTCTTTGCCTAATAAATCAGCCAGTTTATCTGCAACTGGATCCATCCTATATTGCTCATCAATCTTTCCGCCAGGTCTACCTAGATGAGACATTAATATTACTTTAGCATCCTCATTCATTAAAAACTTAATAGTCGGTAAGGCCGCCTCAATTCTTGACTCATCTGTTACTTTTTCTCCGTCCAATGGAACATTAAAATCAACTCTAACAAGTACTTTTTTATTTTTAAAATCATAATCTTTTAATGTTTTTTTCATCTATAATCCCTCCAAAAAGCAAATAGAAATTTATAATATTATAGCAGGCGACTCATTATAAAGCCACCTGCTATATTTAATAGTTATATTTTATAGACCTGCTTCTTTCATAAATATTGCTAAATCTACAAGTCGGCTGGAATATCCCCATTCATTGTCATACCAACTTAAAACCTTCACTTGATTACCACCAATTACTTTAGTATGATGTGGATCATAAATTGAGGAATGTGAATCTCCAAAAATATCTCTTGAAACTATTGGATCTTCAGTATAACCTAGAATTCCTTTAAGTTCTCCTTCAGATGCTTCTTTCATAGCCTGATGAATATCTTCTTCAGTTACATCTTTTTCAAGGTCAACAACCATGTCAATTAATGAACCTGTTGGAGTCGGAACTCTAACAGCCATGCCATCAAGTTTACCATCTAATTGTGGCATTACATCAGAAATGGCTTTAGCTGCTCCTGTCGTGGTTGGAACAATATTTTCAGCTGCAGACCTTCCTCTTGTTATCTTCTTCCAGCTATATGGACCATCCAATAAATTCTGTGAAGAAGTGTACGCATGAATTGTTGTCATAAGACCTTTTTCAATACCAAATTTATCATCAAGAACTTTACAGATTGGAGCCAGTCCATTTGTGGTACAGGAAGCATTGGATACAATATGATGTTTCTCTGGATCATATTTATCATCATTAACACCAAGTACAGTTGTAAAGTCTTCATTAGTTGCCGGTGCTGAAATAATCACTTTCTTTGCACCTGCTTCTAAATGCTTTTTGGCATCTTCGCCATCTGTAAAGAAGCCAGTAGATTCAATTACTACCTCGATACCTAAATCACCCCATGGTAACTGGGCAGGATCTTTTTCTGAAAAGACTTTAATCTCTTTTCCATCAACAATAATGCTATTATCAGTATAGTCAACATCAGCATCTAATTTACCATAATTAGTATCATGCTTAAGCAAATAGGCCAATTGTTGAGGTTCTATAAGATCATTAACTGCTACAAAATCAACATCATCATTTTGATATGAACTTCTTAAAACTCTTCTCCCAATCGCTCCAAAACCATTAATTGCTACTTTTACACTCATTTTATCACCCTCCTGATATTTTTGACAAAACCTATTAATAATTCCCCTGGTTACAGGGATATTATCCTTCTTGCAGTCTCCTCATCTGTAATCAAGACATCCTGATATTTAGGAGATATAACTGATTTAATAGCTTCAGCTTTCTTCTCTCCACCAGCTACAGCTATTACCGTTCCAATTTTCTCAACATCTTCTAGATTTAAACCTATTGATGGTGTTGAATAAACAATTTCACCGTCTAAGTTACAATAATAACCAAAAGCTTCTCCAATAGCTCCCTTTGATAAGATTTCATCTATTTCCGACTGGTCCATATCTCTTCTAGCAGACATCTCTGCTGCATTCCCAACACCATGAACAAGAATATTAGCTTTCCCAAGTATATCTAGAGTTTTCTGAATTGAAGGCTCATTTTTTATAATAGAAATATTTTCTAACTTTAAATTATCAGGTACCTGTAATAAATAGTATTTTCCACCAATTTTTTTAGCTATTGAAGCTGCAATTGTATTAGCCTGAATATCTACCTCTTCACCAAGACCCCCTCTGCCTGGAATCACAACTGTTTCTGAATATTCATCTTCACAATAAGGCATCATTTCAGCTACCTGGGCCATTGTATAACCGCCTGTGATTGCTATTATATCTCCTTTTCTTAATAATCTTCGGAGAAAATTTGCAGCCACTCTGCCAATTTCCTTAATCAGATTCGAATGTTCTAGATTACATGGTACTATCAACACTTCATTAATATTTAATTTTTCCTCTACTTTTTCTTCAAGATTAGCAAAATCTTTAATTTCAGTGAAATATAACTCTAATTCAGTTATAAAATTTTTGCCATCTTGAGTTAACGATACTCCAGATCTGCTGACCTTAATAAAACCCTGTTCATTAAGGAATTCTAGCTCATTACGAACCTGACGAACACTTAATTTAAGCCCTTCAGATAAAGATCTTCTACCAATAGGTTCCTCATGATAGATCTTTTTTAGAATTGAATATCGCACTTCTGCCAGTTCAACAACTTCAGGCACTATTTTCTTTTGAACCTTGAAAAGATAATCCACAGTTCACCACTCCTGGGTGTAAGAAAAACTTAAAAAACCTCCCGGGAACATAATTGTCCTTCTTGAACATATTTGTCCCGGTTGGCACAAAAAAATCTTATTTCAGCTTCGACCTAATTATAGTATATAAATTTTCATTTTGCAAGTATTGTTTAGACTTTTAACATTGTTTCCATTTTTTCCTCTCTACTGAAGAAGGAATATCCAAACTATTTCTATATTTAGCAATTGTTCTTCTAGATAAACTTATACCCTCATTCTCTTCTAAAACTTCAGCCAGTTTATTATCACTTAAAGGTTTATCTTTATTTTCTTTATTAATATATTCAGTAATTAATGCTTTAATGCTGGCCGATGACCGATTATCCACCCCACTTGCAAAAAAGAACTTCATATTATATAAACCTTGAGGGGTCTGAATATACTTATCATTACTGGCTCTACTAACAGTTGATTCATGCATTTCAATCTCTTTAGCTACTTCCTGCATCGTTAATGGTTTAAGATGTTTTACTCCTTTATTCAGAAACTTCTTTTGCCTATTAATTAAAACATTACTTATCTTTAATAAAGTCATTCTTCTATGCTCAATTGCCCTTATTAACCAAATAGCAGCCTTGAATTTCTTCTCTAAAAATTCATTTGTCTCATTGTCTTTTGTATTTTTCATTAATCTATAATATTTTGGATTAATTGACAATAGTGGAGTATTAGAAGAATTTAATTCTGCATAATACTCACCATTATCTCTCTTAATTAAAATATCAGGTTCTAAATAATCAGTCTTTAATTCTTCATTAGAATATAAAAGAGCAGGTCTGGGTTGAAGATTCTTGATTTTTTCAAGTGCAAATAAAACTTCTTCTTCATTTGCTTTATATTTTTTCATTAACTTTTTTATTGAAAGATCATTTAATTTATTCCAGCAGCCTGTAACTATTTTTATTGCTAAATCATTATCTTCTCCTAGTGTCTCAAGCTGGATTAATAAGGCCTCTTTTATTGTTCTGGAGGCTATCCCAATCGGATCAAGGTGCTGAATTTTTTCTAATACTTTATTAATTAATACAGGATCTTCACCTGTCTCTTCAGACAATTCTTCTACTGACGGAATTAAAAGCCCATCCTGATTTAAATTACTAATGATATACTTCCCTAAATCTAATTCTGATTCTAATAATACTTCATAAAGTTGGTTTTCAAGATGTTCCATTAAACCAGGCCGATAATTAGTATATGTCTCAAAACTATCTCTATCTTGCCCTTCAGTTGAACCAGTAGATTTTCTAAAATTTCTTGTATTATAATAATTTTCAAGACTTTCTTCCCATTCTTCCTTCTTATCTTCTTTTTCAAGAATAGGGTTCTCCAATAGTTCATCATCAAGGTATTCTTCAAGTTCTAAGCTCGAAAATTGTAATAATTTAATTGCCATCTGCAACTTTGGGGTCATAATTAATTCCTGGCGTTGCTCAATATTTATATCCATCTTTAAATCCATTAATTATTCCCCCTAATTTTTTCTGCTTTTTTATGAATTCTCCGCAAACGATGATTTACTCCTGATTTACTTAATGGTGGGTCGAGCTTTTCCCCGAGTTCCTTTATACTGGCATAGGGATTATTCATACGCAAACGGGCAATTTCTTGTAAAGAAGAAGTTAGATTCATCAAACCAATCTCCTGCTCTATAAGCTCTATATCTTCTATTTGCCTCATAGCTGCTTCAACTGTCTTATCTAAATTTGCGGTCTCAAAATTTAATTTTCGATTAACATCATTTTTTATTTCTCTTAAAATTTTGGTATCTTCCATTTTTAATTGAGATTGTTGGGCTCCAATCAAATTTAGTAATTTAGTTATACTCTCAAAATCTTTTAAGTAAACCATATATCTATCTTTATGATCAACCATTTTAGCAAAAACATTAAATAATGAAAGTAATTTAATTAAATCTCTAGCTTGGGCATTATGTTCACAGCGAAATTCTAAATGATAACCACTTTTGGGATGATTAATAGAACCCCCACCAATAAATAGCCCCCTTAAATATGCCTTGCCTGTACTATTAGATTTAAGAAATTCAGACTTTATTGAAAAATCAAGTCCTCTTTCTTTATTAAATATTCCTAAATCAGCTAATAATATTTCTAACTTATCTTGAGGAGGCAAATTTAATTCATAA